>NZ_BAAHSI010000004.1:0-124269 GCF_054601575.1 Faecalimonas canis
GTAGATACAGCAGCGAAGGCTCTCCAAGAAGCGATGGAAGAATTGCGGAAGAAACCGGCAAAAGTTCCGGAGGAAGAAAGCGGAACAACAAAACCCGACGGCAGTACAAATATAAATCCGGATAGTAATACGAATGTGAAACCGGATAAAAATCAGCCTGTAAAAACAGGAGATGCACAGATGCCGTTTGTATTTGTTCTTGCAATGATGGCTTCAGCAGCAGGAGTTTTTGTGATAAAACGTAGAAGAAAAGAAGATGAATAGAGATTAATATAAAAACAGGGACTTGAAGCCCCTGTTTTTATATTGGAAGAAAATATATTGTATTCATCTGTGGAAACTCAAGTCTAACCGAATCACGATTTTTTTAAAGAAACATATAATACAGTAGATAAAGTGTGAAGGGAAGAGGAGTAATGGATTATAAATTACCTTATTATATGGCGTACCCAATGCCTTTTGAATATGACGATGAAAGAAAAGAAAGGCAGGATATGGAATATATGAAAAGTCTATATCCAAATGCAGTAAAAAGGATACTTCCGTTTGTGGAAGATGAGTGTGAGAGAATGGAATATGAGGGAAGTATGATTTATGATGAATATCCCGATATGCTTGGCATACGTTTGATGTGCAATCGCATTTGTGAACGGGTGAAAGCAATGGATAGGAGAGAGGATATTGAAGACGAGTTAGAAATGCAGCAGAAAAGACAAAATAATCGGGGAAATATTAGAGATATAGTAGAAGTTTTATTGTTAAATGAACTGATGAAGAGAAGAAATGAACATCGAAGACGCAGAAGAAGGTTTTATTGATATGGACGATTGGTATGCAGTGTGCTAGAATAAAAAAGACAGTAAGCGATAGAATTATGGAGATTACTGTCGAATTTCTTTTTTTATTCATTTTGAAAAAGATTTTACAAATAAAGATTTTGTGTTATAATAAAAACATACTATGCTTAAAATTAGAAAAGAACTAGAAGAGAAGAAAATTAACATAGAAACAGGAATAAATATCCAGTAATCGAGGTGCAATATGGAGCAATATATTATAAAGGGAGGAACACCGCTGGTTGGGGAGGTACAAATCGGTGGTGCTAAAAATGCAGCGCTCGCAATACTTGCGGCTGCAATTATGACAGATGAAACAGTAACAATTGATAATTTACCTGATGTAAACGATATTAACGTATTGTTGGAAGCAATGTCAGGAATAGGTGCAACAATCCAAAGAATCGACCGTCATACAGTGAAGATTAACGGTAGTGGAGTAAGAGATTTCAGTATTGAATATGATTATATTAAGAAGATTCGTGCATCTTACTATCTCTTAGGAGCATTATTAGGTAAATATAATAAGGCAGAGGTTGCCCTTCCGGGTGGTTGTAATATCGGAAGCAGACCGATAGATCAACATTTGAAAGGATTTAAGGCAATTGGAGCCGATGTTATTATTGAGCATGGGAAGATTATTGCTGAGGCAGAACAGTTGAAAGGAACACATCTTTACTTTGACGTGGTAAGTGTGGGAGCGACAATTAATGTGATGATGGCAGCAGCGATGGCTGAGGGAACAACAATTATGGAAAATGTGGCGAAAGAACCTCATGTAGTAGATGTTGCAAACTTTTTGAACAGTATGGGTGCGAATATTAGAGGTGCAGGGACGGATGTGATTAAAATTAAAGGGGTTCCGAAACTTCACAAGACGGAATATTCTATTATTCCGGATCAGATAGAAGCGGGAACATTTATGATGGCAGCGGCAGCGACAAGAGGAGATGTCACGGTTATGAATGTTATTCCGAAACATTTGGAGGCAACTACGGCAAAATTAGTAGAAATCGGTTGTGAAGTGGAAGAGTTTGACGATGCAGTTCGTGTTGTTTCAAAGGGAAGACTGAAACATACACAGGTGAAAACATTGCCATATCCGGGATTTCCTACAGATATGCAGCCACAAATGGGAGTGACATTGGCATTATGTTCAGGGACAAGTACGATTACAGAAAGTATTTTTGAAAATCGTTTTAAATATTTAGATGAACTGGCGAGAATGGGTGCAAATATTAAAGTAGAAGGTAATTCGGCGACAATTGAAGGTGTAGAGAAATTCTCGGGAGCAAGAGTGAGTGCACCGGATTTAAGAGCGGGAGCGGCGCTTTGTATAGCAGGACTTGCAGCGGAAGGAATTACAATTGTAGACGATATTGTTTACATTGAAAGAGGATATGAAAGATTTGAGGAGAAATTAAGAAGTCTTGGCGGTGTAATTGAAAGAGTTGCAAGTGAAAAAGAAATTCAAAAATTCAAATTTAAAGTAGGGTAGAAAGTTAGGGAGATACTTCATAGTATCTTCCTTTTGTTATTATGCACAAAAAATATGCGGAGTATAAAATAAAATTGGTTTTTTTATCGAATATCTGCTATAATGAAGAAAATATTGCGAAAGTGAGAAAAATAATGAAAAGAAAAAAAAATTGGCTCAAATTAGGTGTTTTAGTATCGATAATAAGCATTTCGATTTCAACTGTACCTTATCAAAAACAGGTGCAGGCAAAGACAGAATATGTATATGCACAGAAGAAAGAAACTCAAAAAGTCTCTGCAAAGGAATATAATACAATTGCATTAGACTTTGTTACTTCATTAAAACCTGAAGATTTTCAAACTTGGGATCAGTCACTTGGCGAGATGACGGAGAAAGAGGCGGCTGAAATCAAAACATTTTTGGAAACAACAGTTATCAAAGATGAGAAAGACGATTACCGGAAAGCAAAGAAAATTTATGAATGGATTACCAAAAATATTCGTTATGCAAGACCACAGGATCCAAATGTAGGATTGCGACCATATGACGTATTTAAGTATAAAGTGGCTGTCTGCGGAGGGTACTCAAACCTTTATAAAGCGATGCTGAACCTTGTGGGAATTCCGGCAATCTTAGTTACAGGAGATACAACATCGGGAGCGCATGCGTGGAATATGGTCTATACTGACGGAAAATGGTTTTTCTCAGATAGTACATGGGGAACTTCCGATCCCAAAAACTTTGATTATGGGTTAGAAGAATTTTCTAAAAGCCATACATCCGTTGATTTACAAGGAGTATCTGCTGTTGATGAGAATGGAGTTATTTTAGGATTTCATAAAGGACTTGCAGTTTTGGGGATAACAGGAGGAGAGAAGACGATTACTGTTCCGGAGAAGTTCAATGGAATGGATGTGACCTCTGTCTCTGAGTCAGTATTCTCAAGCAAATATGGAATGGAACATCTTGTTGTAACAGAAAAAGTAAATAATATAGAAGATGTAAATCAGTCAACGACATTGAAAAGTATAACTGTGGCTAAGGAAAATCAAAACTATACATCTAAAGACGGAGTGTTATTTACAAAAGATTTGTCTAAAATTTTAATTTATCCATATCAGAAAGAGGATATAAGTTTTGTTATTCCAAAAGAAGTGCAGCACTATGATGAGAAAGAAACTTTTCAAAATCCATATGTAAAGGAACTTTTGGTGGAAGAAGGAAATACAAAATTTTCTTCTTATGATGGAGCAGTTTATAATACGGATCAAACTATACTGTTTACAGTTCCGGAAGGAAAAGAAAAAATTTATGTGGCAGGGACAGTAAAACTGGATAATATTGCTTTGAATGGAAAGAAAAATTTAAAAGAAATTGTGTTAGAAGATGGTATTACCAATATTCCTTCGTATGCATTGAATGGTTGTGGTAGTCTTACTAAAATTTATATCCCGAAATCTGTAGAAGAGATTATGCAGGACTCTTTTACAGGAGTAAATATGGGAGGACTTACAATTCTCGGTGAGAAAGGAAGCGCAGCAGAAAAATTTGCGAAGGAACATCAAATTCGATTTATAGATGTCAGAGAAATTGAAATTAAGATAGAAGAAACAAAAGAGTTAATTCAGAAGGCAAAAGAGTATGACGATTCTTCCGTATATACAGAAGAAAGTATAAAAGTACTTCGTGATGCGATTGATGAGGCAGAACAGATAGTAGGACAGAGTGATGTGACGGTTGAACAGTTGAATAAGGCAATTGAAAATCTGAACAGTGCTATCACAAACATGGAAAAGATAAAAGAAGAGCCGGAAGAACCGGATGTGCCGGTTGTTCCTGAAGCGGTAATTGCCAAGAAGAAAGAGGCAAAGGAATTGGTTGTGAAAGCAAAAACATATGACAATCTGACAATATACACAGAGGAGAGCGTGAAAGAACTTCGCAGTGCAATACGCAGTGTGGAAGACTTACTTGAAAAAGATAATGTGACAGTAGAAGAGTTGGAAGAAGCAATGGACAACTTAAATTCTGTTATTGACGGTATGAAAAAACTGGAAGAACCAAAGAAACCTGAAGATACTGAAGAGCCGAAGAAACCGGAAAACCCTTCAAAAGAAGAAACATCGGAGCAAGCCAGTTCAGAAGTTCCAAAGACATCAGATGTATCAACACCGGCAACGGCAGGGCTGGGAGCAATGCTCAGTATGGCAGTTATTGCATTTTTGCAGAGAAGAAAGAAATAATTAAAAGTTGCTATATTTGAAGGAGAGGAAAAGTAAATGAAAAAGAAAAGAGTGATGGCACTCTTGCTTGCAGCCACATTGACTATGGGAAACATATCTTCTATAAACACAGTGCAGGCGGCAGGCGGAGAAACTGTACAAACGCAGGAATTTTCAGAAAAACGAGGAGTAGAAACAAACCTTGCACTAAACCGTCCCGCAAGAGCATCAAAGTATTTAGAGGCGACAGATGGAAATCCTGCAAGATTACCGAATCTTGCATTTGACGGAAAAGGAGATAATACAACAACCGATGGATTGAATAGCCGCTGGCAGAGTGGAGATGATGATACATTTACAGAACAGTGGATAGAAGTGGATTTAGGAAATTCGGCAAAAGTATCCGATGTGACAGTGAAATTTTTTGCAAAATTATATGGAAGTTTTGTTATTGAAACTTCAGACAATAATGGAAGTAATGCGAAGTGGACAGAAGTTGGAAAGTTAGATATTCCTTCAGGTAACGATGCAAATATTACAAGAAAAGTAGATCTGACGAAAAATGGACAGCCTACAGAAGTTTCAAGATATATTCGTCTTCGTTTTACTTCTGCTAATCAGAATGCGGCGAAAAGAAGTATCGGTGTTTATGAATGTGAAGTGCATGGAGAATTAGATAGTCCTGATAAACCGAATACAGTGACGGGAAATATTGCCAGAGGGAAAAAAGTAACTGCATCAGGTGTAGAGGCAGAAGCACCACAGTTTAAACCGGAATTGGCTGTAGATGGAGATAAAACAACAGATACATCAAGGTGGTCTGCACCGAAAATGAAAAATGGAACAACTGCGAACCAAAATCAGACAATGCAATGGTTTGAAATTAACCTTGGAAATGAAGTGACAGATATTACAAGTATTGATTTAACGTTCTTTAAAAAAGTATTTGCAACAGATTTTGTGATTAAGACAAAAGAGAATAAAAATGATGCTTGGAGAGAGCCTGTCGCAACGTTTAAATGTGACCCTTCAAGTGATGCTAAGGAAGAAAATAAAAAAGTAAGTATTACAATTGTAAAAAATCTGAAGAAATATGTACGTTTTGAATTTAATAAGGTAAATACAAGTGCGGGAGGAAACAGTGTTTCAGTACGAGAAATTGAAATTAACGGAACGCAGGTGCAAGTGCCATCTACACCGGAATCCGCACAGGAAGTTATGGATACGGTAAAAGGCTTAGATGCAATTACGACAGATATGACAGAAGTGCCGCTTCCTGCTGTTTCGGAAGGATATGAAATTCGTGTAGTTGGAAGTGAATTTCCACAGGTTATTACAGAGGATGGGAAAATTACAAACTATAATATTTACGATTACAATAACATGGAAATTATGTTGGAGGTTGTAAATAAGGAAGATGAAAATGACAAGGCACAGAAAACGTTCCAAGTATCTGTACCAAAAAAGACACAGAAACATACGAATCTTTTTCCACAGGTAGCCAAACAAAATGCAGAACCGAAAGTTATTCCAAGTATTCAAGAATGGTACGGTTACAATGGTGATGTGAAATTAGGGGAAGATTCCCGCATTATTGTAAAAGATAATGCAAACTTAAATGTTAATAAGATTGCAAAACAGTTCCAAAAAGATATGAAAGAAATCACAGGAATGGAACTTGCTATTTCCAATGAACACAGTGGAGATGCAAACGACATTGTTATTGAATCGATGAAGGAAGATACCTATTGCCTCGGTGAAGAAGGATATTTATTGCGTGCAGATGATAATGGAATTCATATTATGGCAAACGGCTACAACGGTTGTCTATACGGTGCGATAACATTAGAACAGGTATTATATACGCAAAAAGGAGAGTTTACTTTCCCGAAAGGTGTGGCTAGAGATTTTTCAAAATATGAAGTGCGTGGTGTTATGATTGATATTGCTAGAACACCATACCGTATGGATGCGTTGGAAGATATTGTAAAAGCATTGTCATTCTATAAAATTAATGAAGTGCAATTCCATTTAAATGATAACCGTCATGTGCCGGGAGATAAAGATAGGGATAAATATGAGCATTGGAAAGATGTGGAGGGTATGTTCCGTCTGGAAAGCGATACATTTCCAGGGTTAGAAACAACTCCGAAAAAAGATGAGTATTATAATGAAGTGTATGGAGGCGCTCCACAATATTCAAAAGAGGAATATAAAAATCTGCAGAAAATGGCTATGGATTATGGGATTAACCCGATTTCCGAGATTGATGCACCGGGACATTCACTCCTTTTTACAAAATATGTGAAGAACAATTTGGATGAACTCAAGAAAAAGGTTCCGGGAATTACAACAAACATTAATGCAGATAAAGATTGGGAACTTTTGGCAATGACAGGTCCGAAAAAGGATTCTGCGTTTGCGTTTATGGATGCGTTGTTTGATGAATATTTAGATGAAAATGTATTTTTAGGAGATACAGTCAACATAGGTGCGGATGAATACTGGAACATAACGAATGAAGAAAGAAAAGGTGTACAGGAATATATCCGACAGACAGCGGACAATGTTAAAAAGCATAACAAAAAAGTGCGTATGTGGGGTTCAACAAAACAATTTTTTGCAAATCAAGAAGATAAAGCAAAGGAATATAACGATATTGAAATTGATTTTTGGTCAAACTCTTGGGAAAATGCACAGAATCGAATTAAACAAGGATACAAAGTTGTAAATGTAGACTCTTTCCACTTATACGGAAATCCGGGTCGAGATAAAAGAGATGTGGTTAATGTAGAACATATTTTTAATAATTGGAATCCAACCATCATGACGGGAAGCAATGACGTAAAAAAATCTGAACCAAATCTTCTCGGTGCCAAAACTGCTCTTTGGGCAGACATTAGTGATATGGGGGTTACGGAAAGAGATAATTTTGAACGTATTTTACGTCAGGCAGCCGTACTCAGTGAAAAAACATGGGGTGGAACAGATGCAACACAGACATTTGAAGATTATAGTTTTAAATATGAAAGATTACAACAGGGACCGGGCGTGTCTTTAGGAGGAGATATAAAGAGCGAAACAGGACTTGTTTTAGACTATGATTTTGAAAATGTAAAAGACGGAAAAGTGTATGATGCCAGTGGAAATGCTTATAATGGAAAAATTATAGGAGCAAAAGTAGAAAAAGAAGACGGAAAAACATGGTTAAAATTAGATGGAAACGGAAAAGTGGAAACAGGACTTCGCTCAGTAGATTACCCATATACAGTGCAATTTGATTTGAAACTTCCGAAAGATGCAGCAGGTCAAAAGGATATTTGTCTTTTTGATGGAAGAGATGGACGCCTGACTGTAAAAGAAAAAGGAAATTTAGGATTAAATCGTTCTTACTTTAATCAGGACTTTGGATTTAAACTTCCAAAAGGGGAAGATGTACAGTTGACGGTTGTAGGTACACAACAGGTAACGAAGTTATATGTAAATGGAAAGTTTTCTAAGGCGTTACTGAGAACTTCCAATTCAGAAACAGATTATGCACATCTTCTTTCTACATTTGTATTCCCTCTTTCTACAATCGGGGAAGGACTAAATGGTAAAATTGCAGATATTAAAGTGTATAACAAAGCGTTGTCACCTGAGAAAATTGACGAGATTTCAAAAGGAAATGCTGTAAAAGAATTGAATGTATCACAGGCAACAGCAGTAGCGGGAACAGCACAACACAAAGGAGACACAGGTCAGGACGTAGACTGGAAAAAACTACGTGTGGGTTGGAAAGCGATTGACGGTGATGGAAATACATTAGACGGGAAGCATGATACAACAGTTAGTGAAAAAGATTCTTATTTTGAAGGTGCTTATGCAGACAGTTCTTTTGCAGTGGATATGTTAAAAGAACAACGGATAAGTAAACTTGTATTGCAATGGGACAGAGCACCTCAGAGTTTCAAGATTCAAACATCAATAGACGGAACAACGTGGACAGATGTGAAGACGCTTACAGGAGAGAGTGTAAATACAATTGTATTTGAAATGCCGTTAAACACACGTTATCTGAAGATGCAGGGAGTAAGTCTTCGTAATAATGAAACATTTAAGTTAAGAGAGTTTGAGGCATATGAGTCTGTAGACAAAATAGAGTTGGGCAAACTGGTAAAGGATGCAGAGAAAAAACTTGCAGAACTTGGTGTGACATTTGCTGACAGAAAAGGCTATGATGCTTTGGTTGAGGCATATGCGGAAGGAAAATCTTTATATAAAAATGCTCTTGCAGAACAAGAAAATGTAAAGGCAGCAGAAGAATTATTGGCAGATGCTTTGACAAATATTCCTGAAAAAGAAGAAAAAGTAACAGTTACATTTGATGTCGATGGAGAAGAAACATCAGTAGAACTGGAAAAAGGTAAGGTGTTAGGTGACAATTTGCCGGAAAATCCAGTAAAAGAAGGATTTACATTCAAAGGCTGGAATACGGAAAAAGACGGTACAGGGGTAGAAGTGACGGCAGACACGGTTGTCGGAGGAAATATGACAGTGTATGCAGTATTTGAAAAAAATTCTGAACCAACTGATCCGGAAAATCCAGACAAGCCAGATCCGGAAAATCCAGATAAGCCGGATTCGGAAAAACCGGTCAAACCAGACCAAAATAAACCTTCAGGAGAGAAACCGACAGTGAAACCGGATGAACAGAAGCCTGTTAAAACAGGAGATACACAGTCACCGGTATGGTATTTGGGACTTATGGCGGCAGCAGGCGCTGTTGTAATTAGCAGAAGAAAGAAAAAAGAAGACTAAAATTCTTCTAAAAATACAGGTTGACGTAACCTGTAAGTAGTGTTATGATAGTCAGCGTAACAAACATATGTATTATATAGAAACTTTCTCTTATTCAGAGTGGTGGAGGTAAAAGGACTGATGAAGCCACGGCAACCCCTTGTTACAGACAGGAAGGTGCCAACCTGAGCGAGTAATCGAACAATAAGAGGATTGATTTATAAAAATATAAACAGTCCACTTTTGTGGGCTGTTTTTTTGCGGAAAAATGTAAAAATGCGATGCTCCGCGAAGAAATCCCGAAAAGAGAAAGTAAAAAAGAAAGGAAATGGAAATGGAAAGATTATTATTTACATCAGAATCGGTAACAGAAGGACATCCGGATAAGATTTGTGATCAAATTTCAGATGCTGTTTTGGACGCATTAATGGAACAAGATCCAAACAGCCGTGTAGCCTGCGAAACAGCAATCACAACAGGGCTTGTTTTAGTTATGGGAGAAATTACAACAAATGCCTATGTAGATATTCAGAAAATTGTAAGAGAAACAATTAACGAAATCGGTTATAATCGTGGAAAATACGGATTTGATGCGTATACTTGCGGTGTTATTACAGCGATTGATGAACAGTCATCAGATATTGCAATGGGTGTTGATAAAGCATTGGAAGCAAAAGAAAATAAAATGACAGATGAAGAAATCGAAGCAATCGGTGCAGGCGATCAGGGAATGATGTTCGGATATGCGTCAAACGAAACAGAAGAACTTATGCCATATCCAATTTCATTAGCTCATAAAATGGCATTACAGTTGACAAAAATCCGTAAAGACGGAACACTCACATATTTACGTCCGGACGGAAAAACACAGGTTTCCGTAGAATATAATGAAGAAGGAAAGCCGGAAAGATTAGACGCAGTCGTGCTTTCTACACAGCATGATCCGGATGTAACACAGGAACAGATTCATGAAGACATCAAAAAACACGTATTTGATGTAATTCTTCCGAAAGAAATGATTGATGAAAACACAAAATTCTTCATCAATCCTACAGGACGTTTTGTAATTGGCGGACCACACGGTGATAGCGGTGTTACAGGACGTAAAATTATCGTAGACACTTATGGCGGAATGGCTCGTCATGGCGGCGGAGCATTCTCGGGAAAAGACTGTACAAAAGTAGACCGTTCAGCAGCATACGCAGCACGTTATGTAGCGAAAAACATTGTTGCAGCAGGAATTGCAGATAAATGTGAAATTCAGTTATCATATGCAATTGGAGTTGCACAGCCGACTTCAATCATGGTAGATACATTTGGAACAGGGAAACTTTCAGAAGAAAAATTAGTAGAAATTATCAGAGAAAACTTCGATTTAAGACCGGCAGGAATTATTAAAATGTTAGACTTACGCCGTCCGATTTATAAACAGACAGCAGCGTACGGACATTTTGGTCGTAATGACTTAGACTTGCCATGGGAAAAATTAGATAAAGTAGAAGACTTGAAAAAATATTTATAAATGTGTCGAAACTGTGAAAGGGGACGTAGTAAAATTAGAAAATACTACGTCCCCTTTCACAGTTTATAAGAATTTTATAAATGTTTATAAGCGTTTTGGTGTAGAACGGAAAATACCATGATATAATGTACACGCAAGCCTTGAGGTCAGGGCAAGGAAAACGAAAGGGAGTGTCCGTTTGAAGTTAAAAACGAGATTAATTACAGCATTTGTAACGGTCAGTGTTTTACCGATTTTGTTGACGGCAATTATTATTTTTGGACTGAGCCAGTACCAGATTAATGCAATAGAGGAGAACTACGGAATTACAGGGACAACGTACAAGAATTTTTCCAATTCGGTGCAGGTGATGAACAGTCTGACAGAGAAACCGTATCACGAGTTGAAGGAGGTTGCTTCGGAAAATCCGGGCAAACTAGATGATATTACTTATTTGGAAGAGATAAATGAGAAACTTCTTTCTAAAAATTCATATCTTATTGTAAGACATAATAAGAAAATCATTTATATCGGCGGGGATGCCGAGAAAGCAAAGCAAATGATTTATCAACTGCCGGAGTATGGGGAACATGATTCTACATCTGAAAACGGAGTGTACTATGGGAATGCACAATCTTTAGTGAAACAGATTGATTTTAAGCAGTCAGATGATACGTTGGGGAGTGTTTTTCTTGTGACGGATGTAAGTGATGTGATTCCTGAAGTACGTCAATTGATTACCGATACTTTGCTAGCGATTATTATTATTTTGGTTGTGACAGCCGCTCTGCTTATTTTCTGGATTTATAAAGGGGTAACAGGACCACTTGGGAAAATGCAGAAAGCAGCAAAGAATATTAAAGAGGGAAATCTTGAGTTTCAGTTAGAAGCAGAAACGGATGATGAGTTGGGACAACTTTGTCAGGATTTTGAGGATATGCGGAAACGTTTAAAAACAAATGCAGAAGAGAAACTTCAGTATGATAAGGAAGGGAAAGAGTTGATTAGCAATATTTCTCATGATTTAAAGACTCCGGTTACAGCGATTAAGGGGTATGCGGAGGGAATTATGGATGGTGTTGCTGATACGCCTGAAAAGATGGATAAATACATCCGTACGATTTATAATAAGGCGAATGAAATGGATAGGCTTATTAATGAATTGACTTTTTATTCAAAGATAGATACGAACCGCATACCATATAATTTTAATACAATTTCAGTGAATGATTATTTTGATGATTGTGCTGAAGATTTATCGCTGGAATTGGAATCAAAAGGAATAACTTTTGGGTATTCTAATTATGTGGAAGGCGAACAGAAAATTATTGCCGATGCGGAGCAGTTGAAAAGAGTTATTAATAATATTGTAACAAATTCAATTAAGTATATGGACAAAGAACATGGGCATATTAATCTTCGAGTGAAGGATGTTGGAGATTTTATCCAAGTGGAACTCGAAGATAATGGAAAAGGAATTTCTTCCAAGGATTTGCCGAATATTTTTGACAGATTTTACCGAACGGATGCATCACGAAATTCTTCTAAAGGAGGAAGCGGAATAGGGCTTTCCATTGTGAAGAAAATTGTGGAAGAGCATGGAGGTAAAATTTGGGCGACAAGTAAGGAAGGAACAGGAACAGTCATGTATTTTGTTATTAGAAAATATCAGGAGGTACCGATAAATGAATAGAATTTTGATTGTGGAAGATGAGGAAGCAATTGCTGACTTGGAGAAAGATTATTTGGAATTAAGTGGATTTGAAGTGGAAGTGGCAAACGACGGTGAAATCGGATTGACGAAGGCGCTTGGCGAAGATTACAATTTGATTATTTTGGATTTGATGCTTCCGGGTGTAGACGGATTTGAGATTTGTCGTCAGGTTCGCAGTGAGAAAAATACGCCTATTATTATGATTTCTGCAAAGAAGGATGATATTGATAAAATAAGAGGACTGGGACTTGGGGCTGATGATTATATGACAAAACCATTTAGTCCAAGTGAACTTGTTGCAAGAGTGAAAGCGCATCTTGCACGATATGAGCGCCTTATCGGAAGCACGATGGAAGAAAATAAAGTGATTGAGATAAGAGGACTTAAAATAGATACAACAGCAAGACGCGTGTGGGTAAATGGGGAAGAAAAAACATTTACGACAAAAGAATTTGATTTGCTTACATTTTTGGCAAGTCATCCGAACCATGTTTATACGAAAGATCAGTTGTTCAGTGAGATTTGGGATATGGAATCTATTGGGGATATTGCAACAGTAACGGTTCATATTAAAAAGATAAGGGAGAAAATAGAATTTGACACATCAAAACCGCAATATATAGAAACAATTTGGGGTGTTGGCTATCGCTTCAAAGTGTAGTATACTAATCAAAGCAAATACATTATGTATTTGCTTTGACTATGTAGAAATTTGTTAGAATGAGGGGAATGGCTTGTGAAGGAACGAAAGAAAAGTATAAGATTTAGTACAATGCAGTTGATTGCAGCCGGATTTTTAGGCACCATCCTTTTAGGTGGTGTCTTATTGTATTTACCGGTGTGTAATACAAAACCGATTCAATTTACGGATGCACTGTTTACGGCAACGTCAGCTGTATGCGTGACGGGACTTGTGACGATTGTGCCGGCAACACAGTTTACGGTGTTGGGTAAAGGGATTCTCCTTGTATTGATTCAGATTGGAGGATTAGGAGTTATCGCCTGTACATTTTCATTCTTTTTGATTTTGAAAAAGAAGATTACGCTGAGGGAACGTATCATTATTCAGGAAACTTATAATATGGATACATTGAGTGGTCTTGTAAAGTTTTTGATTAAAATTATTAAAGGAACTTTTATAGTGGAGGGAGTAGGAGTAGTATTGTTTTCTCTTCAGTTTGTGCGGGAGTACGGATTTGTGGAAGGGGTGTGTTATTCGATTTTTCATTCCGTTTCTGCTTTTTGTAATGCAGGCATTGATATTTTAGGGAATGGAAGTTTTACAAAATATGCTGCTAATCCTCTTATTAACTTTACAACGATGTCATTAATCATTGTCGGCGGTATTGGTTTTACCGTTTGGGGTGATGTGTTGAAAAATGTATTTGAAGATTTTGGAAAAGAAGGGTATTCTGTTAAAAAAATATTTACTAAGTTGACATTACATTCTAAAATTGCCATTAGCATGACGATTGCACTGATTCTACTTGGTACGGTCAGTTTCTTTGTGTTGGAATATGCAAATCCCGAAACATTTGGAAATATGACACTCGGGGAGAAAATAATGGCATCCGGATTTCATTCAGTTTCAACGAGAACGGCCGGATTTGCCACTGTTTCGCAGTCGGGACTGACAAACGGTTCGAAACTGATTACCTGTCTTTTGATGTTTGTGGGAGGTTCTCCGGCAGGTACGGCGGGCGGTGTAAAGACGACAACAGTTGCTATGCTTATATTAACGTGTCGCTCTGTTATTAAGGGAGGAAGAGATACGGAATGTTTCGGACGAAGAATTGTGGAAGATAATATCCGAACGGGACTGGCAGTTATTTTTCTTTCGATGGGATTTCTTATCACAGGAACGGTTATTGTTTCGGTGTTAGAACCTAATGTGGAATTTATGCGTATTTTATACGAAACAACATCGGCAATGGGAACGGTAGGGTTAAGTGCGGATTTGACGCCACAACTGGAAACGGCAAGCAAATATGTTATTATGATGTTAATGTATATCGGACGAATCGGACCGGTGACGATGGCGCTAATTTTTGGCAAAGGACATACAAAAGATAGGGTAAGAGAATTACCGGAAAAACGTATTTTGGTAGGATAGGAGAGAAGAAAAATGGGAAGACAATATGCAGTGTTTGGATTAGGGAATTTTGGAAAAAGCGTGGCTCTTTCTTTGGAACGGCTTGGCTGTGAAGTTCTTGTAGTGGACAAATCGATGGAGAAAATTCAGGAAATTTCCGATGAAGTATCTTATGCAATGCGTGCGGATATTGAGGAAGCAGAGGTGATGGAAACAATTGGTGCTAGAAATTTGGATGGGGCAGTTGTGGCACTTTCTGAAAATCTTGAGGCAAGTATCGTTGCGACTATTATGGCAAAAGAAACAGGAATACCATATGTTATTGCAAAAGCGCAGACAGAATTGCAGGGAAGAATTTTGAAAAAGGTCGGAGCAGATGTAATTGTTTATCCGGAAAAAGAAATGGGGATTCGTATTGCAAGAGGAATCGTAGCGACAAATTTTGCGGAATGGATTGATTTATCTCCTGAATACAGTTTGGTAGAGTGGAAAATACCGGCAAAATGGGCAGGAAAAACTTTGTTGGAACTGCGTATTCGAGAAAGAAAAGGTATTAATGTTGTTGGAATTATTCAAGACGGTAATGTTAATCTTTCTTTTGAACCGACAGAACCTTTGCCGGAAGATGGAATTATTATTCTGATTGGCTCAAATAAAGTATTGCAAAAATTGAAAGAGGAGTAGAAAAATGATAACAAGCACAGGCAATGCACAGGTGAAAGAATTGTTACAATTACAAAAGAAAAGTAAGGCGAGAAATGAGAGGAATGTTTTCATTGTAGAGGGCATAAAAATGTTTTCAGAAGCACCTCGAAATCGTATTGAAAAAGTGTTTATATCTGAAACACTATTTAATAGGAAGAAACAGGAATTAAATTTGGATGGATTAAAGGTGGAAATTCTGTCGGATAAAGTCTTTTCGCACGTTTCCGATACAAAAACTCCTCAAGGAATTTTGTGCATTGTAAGGCAAAAAAAGACAAAATTGGAAGGAATTTTCGCACAAAATCCAGCACATCTGATGATTTTAGACAATTTACAGGATCCGGGGAATTTGGGGACAATTGTCAGAACAGCAGAAGGGGCCGGGGTGAGTGGAATTATTTTAAGCAAAGATTGTGTAGATATTTATAATCCGAAAACAATTCGTTCTACGATGGGATCGATTTATCGAATGCCGTTTTTATATGTGGAAGATTTGGAAAATACAATTGATGAAGTGAAAAAACAAGATATAAAAGTATATGCTGCACATCTACAGGGAAAAAATAATTATGATGAGGAAAATTATAAGATAGGCTGTGCTTTTTTGATTGGAAATGAGGGTAACGGACTGCGTGATGAAATAGCCGAAAAGGCTGATATTTGGGTGAAAATTCAGATGCAGGGGCAAGTAGAATCATTGAATGCGGCAATCGCTTCATCCATATTGATGTTTGAAGTCTGTAGACAGCGAAGATAAATTTTTTAAGACATAGGGGTTGACAAGTAAATCTTTTAGTGTTAGTATGCTCCAAGACGGATTTGTAACAAATTTGTAACAAATCGTAATCAAAACGCATTATTTGGGTATAATAATATTAACAAATCAAACCAGATAATGACTCAGGAGGTTATATATGAAACGAGAGATTATGAAAGTGACTGTATGTCTTTTACTTACAACCTGTCTTACTGTGCCGGCTGTATTTACAAGTGAAGCGGCAGATGCACAATCAGAAACTCAGGGGATTGTAGAACTATTGGGAGATAAACCGGTGTTAGATGATATTACTGCAAATTTACCGGCAGCAGCATCTGTTGCGGTAGAAACACAGGAATTTAATCAGAAAGCATTGGTAAATACAGACGGAGAAATGTCAGTCTATGCAACGGCAGATGAGAACGGTACAGTTTCAGGGAAAGTATACCGCAACACTGTTGTGCATATTGAAGAAGCAGGAGATACATGGTCTAAAGTTTCTTCAGGGGATGTAGTAGGATATATAAAAAATGATAATCTTGTTCTTGGAACAAAAGCGGTGGAGAGAGCAAAAACTGTATGCCCTGCAAAAGCAACAGTAAACGGAAAAGAATATACTGTTGTAGATACAGACGGAAAACAGTTGACATTAAAAGGAACAGGCAACGAACAGATTACTGTAGCCGCAGCTGATGTAAAAGTAACAAGAAATACACAGAACGGAAAAACAATGCAGCAGATTGCGGAAGAGGAAGCAAAAAAGAAAGCCGAGGAAGAAGCGAAGAGAAAAGCGGAAGAAGAGGCAAAAAGAAAGAAAGCGGAAGCAGCCGCTGCGGCCGCTTCACAGAAAAGAAATGCTCCGATGTCTGTATCGACAAGTGATAGAGATTTGATGGCAGCGATTATTTATTGCGAAGCAGGTGCAGAGCCATATCAGGGAAAAGTTGCAGTTGGTGCTGTTATTATGAACCGTGTGAGAAGCGGAAGATTCCCAAATACAATTTCAGGAGTTATTTATCAACGAGGACAATTTGGACCGGCGATTACAGGAAAATTGGGACGTGTACTTGCAGCAGGAAAAGCAACAGCAGAATGTTATAGAGCGGCAGATGCAGCGTTGGCAGGAGAAAATCCTATTGGAAATCGTTTATATTTTGGAAATGGAAATACAGGATATAAAATTGGAAGTCATTACTTCCACTAAGAAGACAAGAGAGGTTAGTTTGAAACTAACCTCTTTTTATGTTGACAAAAGTGAAAATGCCGGATAAAAGAGAATCGGCAAAAATTGGTTTGCATAATTGTGTTGTAATTATGGAAAAACATAAAGGGATATTTGAAGTTTTTAAGGACGATAGTACATTTTCTATAAGACTTGCTTTTCCGATAATCAAAACATAATAGTTATTATTTTTCTTGAAAAGCAAAATAGAATATAGTAAAATAAATAAACAAAAACAGTATTTTCAGAAAACAAGGAGGGGTTTTTATGTACTACGGAAGTGGTGGAATTGGAATGGGCGCAATTGTAGGGATTGTTCTGTTAGTTCTAATCATACTGATATTGATTTCCTGTATCAAGGTTGTTACACAGGCACAGGCGCTCGTTGTGGAAAGATTAGGAGCTTATCAGGCGACATGGGGCGTAGGTTTACATTTTAAAATACCGATTATTGAGCGTGTGGCAAGAAAAGTAGACTTAAAAGAGCAGGTGGCAGATTTTCCGCCACAGCCTGTTATTACAAAAGATAATGTCACAATGCGTATTGATACGGTTGTATTTTACCAGATTACAGACCCGAAACTTTTCTGTTATGGGGTAGCCAATCCTTTAATGGCGATTGAAAATCTGACAGCGACAACACTTCGTAATATTATCGGTGATTTGGAATTAGACGAAACACTGACTTCAAGAGAAACGATTAATGCGAAGATGCGTGCCTCTCTCGATGTAGCAACTGACCCTTGGGGAATTAAAGTAAATAGGGTAGAGTTGAAAAATATTATTCCTCCTGCTGCTATTCAGGATGCAATGGAAAAACAGATGAAGGCAGAACGAGAAAGACGTGAAGCTATTCTCCGTGCGGAAGGTGAGAAAAAATCTACAATTCTCGTTGCAGAAGGTAATAAGGCATCTGCAATTCTTGACGCCGAGGCAGAAAAACAGGCTGCAATTTTAAGAGCCGAGGCAGAAAAAGAAAAAATGATTAAAGAGGCTGAAGGTCAGGCAGAGGCAATTCTTAAAGTACAGCAGGCGAATGCAGACGGTATCCGTTTCTTGAAAGAGGCCGGAGCAGATGAAGCCGTATTAACGATGAAGAGTCTTGAAGCGTTTGCGAAAGCAGCGGATGGAAAAGCGACTAAGATTATTATTCCGTCAGAAATTCAAAGCGTTGCGGGTTTGGTAAAATCCGTGACAGAAATCGGTACAGATAAATAAGAAGACAGGAGAAAGGGGTATGTTCATCATATCCCTTTTTTAGACGTGAGGAGGTGGAGGATGAAATCAGTAATTGATTTGGAAAAAGAATATGCGTTGATGTTAGATGGCGGTGGTGCGAGAGGTGCTTATCAGATTGGAGCATGGAAAGCACTGCGGGAGTCAGGCGTAAAAATTAATGCGGTGGCGGGTACGTCCGTTGGAGCGTTGAATGGAGCGTTTATCTGTATGGATGATGTGGAAAAGGCGGAGAAGGTCTGGAGTGAAATTACATTTTCAAAAGTAATGGATGTGGATGATATGTGGATGGAGTGTCTGTTCAGAAAGGAAAATCCACTGACGGAAGTATTGAGAGAATTGTGGAAAACATTGGCAGACGGCGGTGTTGACGTGACTCCTCTTCGGAGATTGATTCATGAAAATGTTGATGAAAGAAAGATACGGGAGTCAGGGATAGAGTTTTGCATTATGACTTTTTCCGTGTCGGATATGAAGGAATTGGATTTGAGCATAGAAGATATTCCGGAGGGAATGTTGGAGGATTTTCTGCTGGCGAGCGCCTATCTTGTTGGATTTAAGAATGAAAAACTTCATGGTAAGACATATATTGACGGCGGGGTAATTAATAATGTGCCAATGGGAGCACTTGTAGACAGAGGATATGAAAATATTATTCAAATTCGGATTTTCGGTCCGGGTCGTGAACCCAAAGTGCATATTACGGATGAAATGAATGTCTATCGAGTTGCCCCTCACGTTAAACTTGGAAGTATCATTGAGTTTCATCCGAAAAGAAGCAGGCAGAATATGCAAATCGGATATTATGATGCAAAGAGAATGATTTACGGATTAAAAGGACGGATTTACTATATTGAACAAACAGGTGAAGAGTGCTATTATAATACGAGGATTTCCCGTTTGTCAGAAAAGGAGCGTATCGAAACGGCATTTGCATTGAGAATGCCGGTAGGGTATACGGAGGAAGAACTGTATCTGACGATGTTGGAAGCCTGTGCGAAACTTCTGCACGTTCAAAAGTATAGGATTTATACAGAAAGGGAGTTATATGCACAAGTTTGCAGGCGGTATGAACAGATGAAAGAAAAGAAAGAATTTCCGAGATTTGTTTCAGCGTTTGTGAGAATAGGAAGGGATTATGTGACAGACTTAATGGAAACGAATACGAAATGGGCGGGAAGTACCGTCTATTCTTATGATGAGATAGATTCCACAAATGCGGAGGCTTTACGTCTTGCAAAAGAGGGGGAAAAACACGGTACACTTGTTACCGCAAAGAAGCAGTATGCCGGACGGGGAAGGCGAGGAAGAACATGGGAGTCTGAAGATACGGATAATATTTATATGTCCCTTTTGTTAAGACCGAAGTTTTTGGCGGAAAAAGCCCCGATGCTTACTCTCGTCATGGCGTATAGTGTTGCGAAAGTATTGCGTGAGCAGGAAGAATTGGATGTGAAAATTAAATGGCCAAATGATTTGGTTATCGGGAAAAAGAAGATTTGCGGAATTCTTACTGAGATGAAAATGGAGGAAAGAGAGATTGCTTCGGTGATAATCGGTGTAGGAATAAACGTCAATATGGAAAACTTTCCCAAAGAACTGAGAGATAAGGCGACCTCATTAAAAAAAGAGTCAGGGAGAGAATTTTGCTGTACTGACTTAATCGTAAGGATGATGGAGTCTTTTGAAGAGAATTATAATCGTTTTGTGGAGATGGGAGATTTATCCTTTATACAGGAAGAATATAATGAAATGCTAGTGAACTGTGGAAAGCAGGTGCGAATTTTAGAGCCGAATAATGAATATGAAGCGTTTGCCCTAGGCATTAATGAAGAGGGAGAATTGCTTGTGGAGAGAGAGAACGGAGAAATTGACAGAGTTTTCTCGGGAGAAGTTTCAGTGAGAGGAATGTATGAATATGTATAGAGAAGAAAAAACGGTATTATGTGCGTCAAACGCATACGAAAAGAAATATTATTTTAATCCGGATTTTGATGCACTGCCGGACAGTATTAAAGATGAATTAAAAATTATGTGTGTATTATACACGGAAGAAATCGGTGGTATTCTTGCGTTAGAGTATGAAGAGGACGGAACGCTTGTTTTTGAAGTGTCCTCAGAAGAAAACGATTTTCTTTATGATGATATTGGAAGCAGATTGAAAATTAAAGAATTACAGAGAACAAAAGAAGATATGCTTCGTTCTCTTGAACTGTACTATAAAGTATTTTTCTTAGGAGAGGAAATCGGAGAATAATGCTGAAGATAGGAAATGTAGAACTGGAAAATCCATATATTTTAGCCCCGATGGCAGGGGTGACTGACTTGCCTTTTCGGTTGCTTTGTAAAGAACAGGGAGCAGGACTTCTCTGTATGGAAATGGTGAGTGCAAAGGCAATTCAGTACAAAAATAGAAATACACAGGCGCTTTTGGAAATTCATCCTGAAGAGAAGCCGGTTTCTCTTCAGTTATTCGGTTCAGACCCCGATGTAATGAGCGAGGTAGCAAAAAGTATTGAAGAGTTGCCATTTGCAATTTTGGATATTAACATGGGGTGTCCTGTACCTAAAATTGTAAAAAACGGAGAAGGCTCTGCGCTTATGAATAATCCGAAACTGGTGGAACAGATTGTAACAAAAGTATCGAGAGCCATTCAGAAACCGGTTACCGTTAAAATCCGTAAAGGATTTAACGATGAGTCGGTCAATGCAGTAGAGATTGCAAAAATCATTGAGGCGAGCGGTGGAGCTGCAGTTGCGGTTCATGGGAGAACACGGGAACAGTATTATTCAGGAAAGGCGGATTGGGATATTATCCGTCAGGTAAAAGAGGCGGTTTCTATTCCTGTTATAGCAAATGGGGATGTGACTTGCGGACAGGATGCGGTTGAGATTAAAAAGCAGACGAACTGTGACGGCATTATGATTGGAAGAGGAGCGCAGGGGAATCCATGGATTTTTTCCGAATTACTTCACTACGAAAAGTATGGGGAGATGCCGAAACGCCCTGACGTACAGGAAGTAAAAAGAACAATGTTAAGACACGCAGAACTGCAGATGAAGTATAAAGGCGATTATCTTGGCATCCGTGAGATGCGTAAACATATTGCATGGTACACAACCGGAATGAAAAATTCTGCAAAGTTAAGAGATGATATTAACCGTGTGGAAAGTTTCGAGGAATTGAAGACATTGTTAGATGAGAGATTAACGGATTAGTAAAAGTAAATAAAAAATATCCTATAAATTATGTGATATAATTTGTATAGGATATTTTTTTTGTATAAATTTTCTTATAGATAAAATTTGCTGTAAGTATTATAATAAAAATCAAGGCAAAAACAAGTTCGGATTAGATGTTTTGCACAAATACTTTTGCTATGAATTAGGGAGGAAAAAGAATGAAGAAGAGAAGAAGAGTTTTGGCGCTGTTGCTTGCAACTACTTTGGCATTTGGCAGTATGCCTGCAGTTTTAGCAAATCAAGGGGTCAAACCTCAGGACAGTACGACAAAAGAACAGCCATTTTGGGTGGGAACAGGTGGAAGTGAGAAATTCCGTATTCCGTGTTTAGTGTCATTGGATGACGGAACATTGGTAGCAGGCTGTGATGCCAGATGGACTACACATATGGATGGCGGCGGATTGGACACAATTGTGTCTTATTCTAAAGATAATGGGGGAACATGGAACTATACGTTTGCAAATTATCTTGGAGATAATGGAAATGTACATAACACAAATTCAACGGCATTCATTGATCCGGCAATGGCAACAGACGGCAAGAGAGTATATATGATTGCCGATTTATATCCGGCAGGATATGCGTTGAACGGTGCAAAAAAACAGCCTGTAGCAAATAAGAGCCATGATGAAAAGGGAAATATCCTTTTGGCGAGTAAAGAGGGCTGGAGTGATGTATGGTGTGCGGAGCGAACAAAACAGACAAACTATACATATCGTTTAGTAAAAAATGAAGGACAGGAAGGTAAATTATCTTATTCTATTCAGGATGCAAGTGGAAATATTGTAGAAGGTTATACAGTTGATGAATATTTTAATGTAAAAGGTGAAAATGTGGATACGAATCTTTTTGAAGCAGAGTCACCGTTTCAAGTATGGCCTACGGATTATCTTTATATGACAACGTCGGACGACGGTGGAAAAACATGGTCCTCTCCTTCCATCTTGAATTTGAGAAAACCTAACGAGCAGTCGCTTCTTGTCGGTCCGGGACGAGGAATGGTCACTTCAACAGGAAGAGTTGTATTTACTGCGTATGAATTTACAGGTGGAGATAAGAACAGTGTTGCAATTTACTCTGATGATAAAGGAAAAACTTGGAAACGTGGCCAGTCTGTAGCAGGTACAAGTTCTGAAGCGGTTATCACCGAGGCAGACGGCAGCTTATATATGTTTACACGCCATGGTGGGTATTATGTATCAACCGACTGGGGAGAAACATGGTCTGAACAGAAAAGAATGGGGATAACTTATAACTTAGGCTGTCAGTTGACGGCGGTAACTTATCCACAGAAAATTGATGGAAAGACAGCCATTCTTTTTGCAGCGCCTTCTAGCACAAGCAGTCGTTCGGCTGGAAAGATTTTCGTAGGTTTAGTACAAGATGACGGTACATTAAAATGGGCATATGAATATAGTATTAACGGTTCGGAATACTATGCCTATTCGTGTTTAACCGTATTGCCTGACGGAACGGTAGGTTTATTATATGAAAATGGTGCAACAGAAATTAAATATATCAATTTGAGTATTGAAGATATTGCCAAAGGCGGAGCAATCGGAAATATTTGGTGTACGGATGATGCGGGAAAAAGCGTATCGGAAGTTACAATGAAATCTAATGAAAGCAAAACATTTACAGTAAATGGGGTAAAAGATAATGCAGAAGTCACTGTAGAGTCAGATAATAAAAAAGCAGTGACAGCCACATATGAAAACGGTAGATTAAAATTAACTTCTCCATATGTAAAAGGATTGGAACAGGCAGTTGTCACTGTGAAATCAGAAGGGGCAAGTACAAAAATCCGTATAAATGTAACAGACAGTGAAAAATATGAGATTGTAAATTTGCGTGTGGGAGATACAAAAACATATACGGACAAAACAGGAAATTACAGTGATAGTAAACTGGAAGGATTAGACAGAAATGTTGCCGAAGTTACAGTAGAAGGGGAAGACCCGAAAAAAGTGGAAACGATAGTCAAAGCAAAACTTGCTACGGCAAACGGAAAATTTGACGGACAGGAAAAAGAATTAGACAGTTGCTTATTTACATTTAATGCAGTAAGCGGACAGAATAATACATATACGGTTTCTGCAAAAGCAGGAGATACTACAGTATATTTAAGTCACAAAGTTTCGACTGTAAAATGTCCGTGCAGCACAACAAGTTCTAATATTTTATTAGAACAGCAGGGTGAAGGTAAATTTGCATTGAAAGATACTACATCAGGAACGGCAGGACAATATTTATATTTCCATAAAGGAGATACAAGCAAATTACATTTTGACAGACAGAATAATGTAGATGATAATTGTAAATTTGAATTATATAAAAAAGCGGTGGGCGAACAGTCTGATATTTCGGGATACAAGAAAGTAGTCCGGTTGTCAGAAGTAAAAAACGGTGAACAGTATCTTATCGCTTCTAAAACAGCGGACGGAGTGTTCTATGTACTTAATCCGGCAAATACGACAAAAGTTTCTGACCATGTAGCAAAAGTGCTTAAAAAAGAAGTGGAAATCAAACCGGAAGCAGAAATTCAGTTAGGGACAAATGTCCAGTTTAGCGGTGAGAAAAAGAAAATCAGCAGTAGTCTGTTTACATTTGACAAAAAAGATAATGGAAAATTTGTGATTTTTGCAACAACGGCAAAAGGAGAAAAGGTATACCTTACTCCGAAGACAGCGTTAACGGCAAATACACCTCTCACCAAAACGAGTGCAGATATTACAGTGACAAAAAATGCTGACGGCACATTTAGTTTCCAACAGGACGGAGCAGGTAATAATGGAGGATATTTATACTTCCATAAAGAAGTCGGAAAATTACACTTTGACAGAAACGGGCAGATGCACGATAATTGTAAATTCGAGATTTATAAAGCATCTGCAAACGCAAAAGACAGCGAAATTGTCGGATATGTAAAAGTAAAAGATACGTCAGAACTTACAGATAACGGACAATATCTGATTGCTTCAAAAGCATCAGATAACAAAAACTATCTGCTCAATCCTTCATTTGAAACAGACAAATACAGTTATGTTGCAAAAGTAACCGGAGAAATGTACGAGGGAGAAACTACACAAGCAAAAACTGAAATTACAGTTAAAGGTGTGTTGGAAGGAAAGACGGAAGTTACTATCGGTAAAACGACATATTACATTATTGTAAAAAATGATGTGAAAGAAGTAAATTTACAAGTAGGAGAAAATGTAAATATTACAGGTAAAGTGATAAAAGAAGAAGGCGATACAACAAGTATTACAAAAGTAGAAAAGAATGATATGCCTCCTTACAAAGCAATTTCAAAATTGGAGGAAGGGGTATACCTGTTTGGAAACAGCACACATATTATGTTGAATACACCAAGTACAGTATCCGGAACTCCGAGCGGATTGGGTATGAAAGTAGCCAACTTCAATACAGGAGAATACAAAGACTCTCTTTGGACACTTGAAAAAGTGGAAAATGGTTACACGATGAAAGATGTCAACGGAAAATATGTAAATATTGAAAACCAAAACGTAACATTAAAAGATACACCGCAGACATTGACAGTGACAGAAAGAGGTAAAGGTGGATTTGCAGTTTCTTATAATGGAAAATATTTAAACAACTGGGCACAGGAAAATAACAAAGTTGCCGCATATGCAGGTGATGATAATGCATGGAGTTTCTACAAAGCATCTGTAGGAAATGTTGTTACAGGAAAAAATCCTGGTACGGTAACATTAGTTACAGAGGGAACAACATACAAGATTACAGTTACGCAAGACCCTGAAACTTGTGAACATACATGGGGTGACTGGGAAGTAACAACAAAGGCAACTTGTACAGAAGAAGGAGAAGAAACGAGAGTGTGCAGCAGATGCCAAACAACAGAAATGAGAAAGATGGAAGCGTTAGGACATCAGTTTGGTGAGTGGAAAGTAGTGAAAGAACCTACTGAAACAGAAGACGGATACAAAGAAAGAGTATGCGAACGCTGTGAGGTGAAAGAAACAAAAGTGCTTTCTGCAACAGGAGAAAACGATAATAACAATAATGGCGGAAGCGACAACAACGGTAATACCGGAAACGGTGGAAGTCACAACAATGGCAACACCGGAAACAGCGGTAATCAAAATCAGAAACCGGTAAAAACAGGAGATGTGTCAGAACCGCTTGCAACTGCTTTAGGAATGGCAGGATGCCTTGGTGTAATCATTGCAATTCTTCGCAGAAAATCAGGTAAATAAAAATTTGGGGGATACATAGTTTATCCCCCGTTTTTATATGTTTTATCGAGTCCGAACAATCTTGACAATCCCTTGTTTCTAGAGTATAATACAGAAATTGTCAAAGTATATTCAAATGAAGAAATACATGAAAAATTTCATGAAAAAATAAAATGGTAAATCAAGGGAGGCAGTTAAGATGGCAGACAAAAAGACTATTCTTACTTACGCTGGATTAAAGAAACTTGAAGATGAATTAGAAAATTTAAAAGTTGTAAAACGTAAAGAAGTAGCGGGAAAGATTAAAGAAGCAAGAGAACAAGGTGACTTATCGGAAAATGCAGAGTACGACGCAGCAAAAGACGAGCAGAGAGATATTGAAGCACGTATCGAAGAATTAGAAAAGATTTTGAAAAATGCAGAAGTTGTTGTAGAAGATGAAGTAGACTTGGACAAAATCAGCATTGGATGTACAGTTACAGTATACGATAATGAATTTGAAGAAGAAATGGAATTTAAAATCGTAGGTTCTACAGAGGCGAACAGCCTTGAAGGGAAAATTTCCAACGAATCACCTGTAGGAAAAGCATTAATCGGAAGAAAAGTAGATGATGTCGTAGAAGTGGAAACACAGGCAGGCGTTATGGAATACAAAGTGTTAAAAATTGAAAGGTCAATTTAATTAAAGGAGTGGGAAAAGTGGCAGAACAAAAGAATGCACAGGAACAGGATCTTAACCAGTTAAGAAAAGTACGCCGTGAAAAATTGGCAGACTTACAGGAAAACGGAAAAAATCCGTTCCTTATTACAAAATATGATGTAACTCATCATAGTATGGAAATTAAAGATAATTTTGAAGAAATGGAAGGAAAAGATGTTTCTATCGCAGGACGTATTATGTCCAAACGTGTTATGGGAAAAGCATCTTTCTGTAATGTTCAGGATTTACAGGGAAATATCCAGTCTTACGTTGCAAGAGATAACGTAGGAGAAGAAGCATACAAAGACTTCAAGAAAATGGACATCGGAGATATTGTAGGTATTAAAGGTGATGTATTCCGTACAAAAATGGGTGAAATCTCTATTCACGCACATGAAGTAACTTTATTATCAAAGAGTCTTCAGATTCTTCCGGAAAAATTCCACGGTTTAACAAACACAGATTTGCGTTACCGCCAGAGATATGTGGATTTAATTATGAATCCGGATGTAAAAGATACATTTATTAAACGTTCTAAAATTATCAGTGCCATTAGAAAATATTTAGACGGACAGGGATTTATGGAAGTAGAAACTCCAATCTTAGTTTCAAATGCAGGCGGAGCAGCGGCAAGACCGTTTGAAACACACTTCAATGCATTGAGCGAGGATTTCAAACTTCGTATTTCTTTAGAGTTATACTTAAAAAGACTTATTGTCGGCGGAATGGAACGTGTTTATGAAATCGGGCGTGTATTCCGTAACGAAGGATTAGATACAAGACATAATCCTGAGTTTACATTAATGGAATTATATCAGGCATATACAGACTACAATGGAATGATGGATTTGACAGAAAATCTTTATCGTTATGTAGCGCAGGAAGTTCTTGGAACAACGAAAATCTGTTACAACGGTGTTGAGATGGATTTGGGAAAACCGTTTGAAAGAATTACAATGGTAGATGCTGTTAAGAAGTATGCGGGTGTTGACTGGAACGAAGTTCATACATTGAAAGAGGCCAGAGCATTAGCGAAAGAACATAAAGTGGAATACGAAGAACGTCACAAAAAAGGCGATATTCTTGCATTATTCTTTGAAGAATTTGCAGAGGAACATTTAATCCAGCCTACATTTGTTATGGATCATCCGATTGAAATTTCACCATTAACAAAGAAAAAACCGGAAAATCCGGAATATACAGAACGTTTTGAGTTCTTTATGAACGGTTGGGAAATGGCAAACGCTTACTCAGAATTAAATGACCCAATCGACCAGAGAGAGCGTTTTAAAGCACAGGAAGAATTACTTGCACAGGGTGATGAAGAAGCAAACACAACAGATGAAGACTTTATGAATGCTTTGGAAATCGGTATGCCACCAACAGGCGGTATCGGTTTTGGAATTGACAGAATGTGTATGTTACTTACAGATTCGGCAGCGATTAGAGATGTATTGTTATTCCCAACAATGAAGTCACAGGGCGCTGCGAAGAACGAAGCAAACAATGCAACACAGGTAAAAACAGAAGAAAAACCAGCAGAAAAAATTGATTTTTCTAATGTGAAGATTGAACCGCTTTTTGAAGAAACAGTTGACTTTGATACTTTTAGCAAGTCAGATTTTCGTGCAGTAAAAATTGAAGCATGTGAGGCAGTTCCAAAAAGTAAGAAGTTATTGAAGTTCACTTTGAATGACGGAACAGACCGCAAACGCACGATTTTAAGCGGTATTCACGAATATTATGAACCGGAAACACTGGTCGGAAAAACAGCGATTGCTATTGTTAATTTACCACCAAGAAAGATGATGGGAATTGATTCTGAGGGTATGCTGATTTCAGCAGTACATGAGGAAGATGGTAGAGAGGGATTAAATCTACTGATGGTAGATGATAGAATTCCAGCAGGTGCAAAGTTGTACTAATCAAGGTAAAAACAAAATGAAAAAATGATTTTTGTACCAATCTTGTACCGATTTTGTACCAATAATGAGAACAGATTTAAAACTTTATAAAGAGATATGAAAAGATAGGCTCATGGAATGTATTTTCCATGAGCCTGTTTGCGTTATTTACTAGATTCAAAACCAAAAGAATTTGTAGATAAAGAATAGAGGATTTTTGCATGATCCTGATGTGTAGAATCAAGAAAAATTTGTTCGGAATTCTTATCAACTCCTCTTTTCGGAAGAAAGTTGTAAAAATGACTTCTGATATCAGGTGGTATATATGTGATTTGGAAATTGGAGTCAATATCGCAATAATGTTTTAATAATTCTTCCATGTTATTACTTATAACAAAATTTCTTTTCGGAAGAGAAAAATCTAGACTTTTTTTAGTATCGAGCAAGTCTTTTTTTAAGATAGAGCGAAATTCTGATAAATCAGATAAATCATATGAACCATATTTGCTAATTTCATTTGGAGTAAACAATGCCCAATCTGCAGTAATTAGAGGATAGTAACAATTTATATATTCTCTGAGATTTTCTATGCTAATAATATTATCGGGTAGTGAATGAATGATGTAATTCCAAAGGTCAGTAATTAAGGGGATGACGATATTATTTATGTGCATTAAAAATTTTTCTGCAAGAGAAAGACCGTATGCTATTTTTGCATTTTCAGTAGAAAAATCATCTGTCATTTTTGTAATTACTGATGATGCTGAAATATTAAGGTAGCGAGTCTGACATAATTCTCCCATACAAATTGCATCACAGGCATATTTAAGAAGAAAATGTCTGTTATATACAAGAGGATTGTTTTTTAAAAGTTTCATGATATTCAACAGTATGTTTCCTTCGAGATCCTTGTAAGTGCGAGCGTTTGGAAGAGATTCGCAATTATTTATAGTTGTAAGTAATTGTAATAGTCCGTAGCAGGTTTGAAATGAGTAACTGCACTCTACGGGATACGAAAATAGTAATTTATCAGCATTTATCTTTGCTATATTTAGATAGTCGTTATAATCTGAAAAAATACTAGCGTACTTAGGGAATAATGGATTTCCTTTAGTTTGGCTTTTGTCAAAGTAATGAACACTTTTGCTGGAAAAAATGAAGTCTGCCCATAAATTCAAATATGGAGGAACATGAAAAAAGTGAGCGGATTTTTTGTTATTTTCTTTAGGTGGTAATTTACCTAATACAGAAAATAAAAGTTTTTTTGAATAACTGTTTTCGTTTAAATTGTCAAAAGCTTTATAACGCTGAGAATATAAGGCGCGATATTGTATAGAATTATCGTGCTTTTTTAATTGAATATCCTCTGTTTTGGTGGAGTTCATGTAGTCTAAATTGCCAAAATACCCATTTTGAAATAAAAAATGATGTTTAGAATTCATTTTATAATCAGAAGTTTTGTCTTGATGAATATTTTTAAGCAGATTATAGAAAGTTTGGATAATACAATGGTGCAATAAAGAAAGGCGAATTAAATTACAGGAACCGGAACGATAAGATTTTTGCTTATCCATTAGAAGAGGACCTTCTCCAAAAAAAGAATTGGTAAAAGTATTTGGGTTTAGATATTGAGTATAGTAATGGGAATATCTAAAAATAGTTGTAAAGATATCGTCGAACAGGGCTGTTAAGTGTTCTGAAGAGGGATTTTCAAGGTGTTCTTTGTATGAAGCCTTAGATTGTATAATCTTAAGTAGAGGCTCAGGTTGTATGAAATAGAAGTATTGTAAGCGGTAGTAGATGTCTGTGAAGTTATCACTGTTCATGAAATGAACCCTCCTTTTAAAAGATGATTTACAAAATATCTAAATATATAAATATAATAGCATAAAATAATAATTATGTAAAAGAAAAAATGATATATATTAAATTTAATGTGAAAGATAATTTACAAAAAATGGAATATAATGTAAATATAACACAAAAGGAGGAACAATATCATGAAACCATTCACGATTGAAGTAGCAACAGAAAATAATATGCTAGAAACATCTTTTGAGGGGAAAGGAAGCGATAAAAAGAGAAAAATGGTAAAGCCATTTGTGGTTGATGAAGAAGTTGAAAAAAAGGAGGAAAATTCAATTTCAAAAATCAGACCTTTTACCATTGTTTCAGATGAGGCGGTGGAGATGGCAAATTTGCTTGTGCCAACAGAAAATCCTTTGAACCGCTTTGTCGCAAGTGCTTTTGAGGAATATATTCAAACAGAAGGAAAACTGCCGGAGTTACCACAAGTTAGTGAAAAAGCAAAGAAGTTGAAAGGTTTTAACTTTGAAATTGCATTGAAAAAGAAGATTTATTATGTGTGGGACACCAGTCAGGGAGAGAAGACAGAGCTGCTATATGGTGTCAAAGTCAGCATTTTGAAAGGTAATGGCGTGCGACAAGAGTATGAGGCAGAAGTCAGCAGTGAAAAGATTAAGGAATGTGGTTGGCTAACAAAGGCGACTCATTCTTTGGCAGATATACCTAAGGGAAAAGATGAAAAAATAAAGTATGAAAGGATGATACAGAAATGTATAGAGGAGGAGTTTGTAGAGGAAGAGATAATGTATCAAAGAGCCGGATGGAGAAACATTCCACAGTATGGTTGGAAATATGTTTACCACAGCGGAATAATCGGCGGAACATGCAATGTTCATACGAAGGGGAAAAGTTATAAACTGCTGTTACGGAAGGAATATGTTGGAACAAAAGAAGTCTTTGATATGGCTATGGAAATGGCGAATATTTGTAAGAACCGACGCTCAAGTTTATCATTACTTCTATTTGTTCATGCGGGTTGGATGACTACACTTTTTAAAGAGGCAGGTCACCGAATTGATTTTTCGTTTATGATTGCTGCACCGACCAACAGCAGGAAAACAAGCTTAGTGACCGCAGTTGGAAAGTTGTTCGATAGAGAAGAATTAAAGGCAGATGCAGAATTTGCGACTGCTACGGGGTGTGGTATTGAAAAAACTTTAGGTTTGTATCAGGATGGTTCAGTAATCATAGATGATTTCAAGCCTGGGGCTAATCCTGCCGAACAGAGAGAAATCGAAAAAAAGTTAGATCTTCTTCTTCGCTATTATGGTGATGGAGTGCAGAAAAAAAGAATGTTAGAATTTTCGCCGAATGCAGAAAAGATCTTCTTTCCTATTGCCGGAAACTGCATTATAACGGGTGAATATCCGCCTAATCTTGTTGAATCGTCGTTGACACGTTTGTTTTTGACGGAAATCACAGTAGATGATGTTGACAATGAAAAGTTGCAGATATTTCAAGAGAGCAGATGGATTTTATCTACGCATGCTTATGATTTTTTGAATTGGTTGACTGAGCGGTTTGATGTTTGTGTTCAAGAAATTCAAAAGAAATATACGGCATTTCGGGATGTTCACAGGTGTGCAGTAGGAAGATTTGCGGGAATGTATGCAACAATGCGAATGGTTGCGGAAATTCTTTGTATGTATGCAGAAGAGCGTGGTTTTTGGAATGTATCGGAAGCAGCACATTTTCTTTGTTGTGTAGAAGAGTCTGTTTTAACAGAATTGAATATTATGGGAGAACGGTTGAGAAAACGAGATAAAGCAACGCAGGTTCTTCTTATCCTAAAAACTGCAATAGATAATAATAGAATTGCCCCTGTTTTATTAAATGCCGAAAGTTGCAGGGAAAAAGTAGAAGTTTACGAGAATGAAGATTTTTACTTTATTAGCACAAAATATCTTCGGCTGATAATTGAAGAGGAGATGAAAGGATTTCCTGACACTCCGAAAATTATCAATTCAGACGAAATGATTGCCTTATTGGATAGAAAAGGTGCACTGGATATTCTTGAGAAAGACGGTCATAGAATTGCATCAAGAAAACTTCCTATTCAGAGAGGGAATGCTTGCCGATATTTATATATCAAAAAATCAGTGCTTGAAAGCTTAGAGGAAAATTGATAAAACCATCAAACCGCCTAAACCGTTTGATTTTATGAAGAAAAGGAATCAATTTTAACAAAAATAGATGGTTTAGACGGCATAAAAGATTTGAAAAATAGCGAGGAGGAAAAAGTATGCGATTAGAAGTTCCGATTTGGGAAAAATCAACATTGAGTCTAGAGGAAGCGGCTGCTTATACAGGCATTGGCATTCAGAAGCTTCGTGATATTAGTTCAGATGAACGGTGCGAATTTGTTCTATGGAATGGATCAAAAAGGATGTTTAAACGAAAAAAGCTGGAAGAATACTTAGACGGTATGTATTCAATTTAAGTTAGAAATCGCCCTTGGAAGAAATTAAACTCTAAGGGCGAAAAGACAAGAAAGGAGATTTTTATGGCAAAGTCAGGTAAAAGATTTGACAGTAAACATAGATTGTTACGTCAAGGAGAGGGAGAACGGGCAGATGGGTATTATATATATCGCTGGACAGCAAAAAATGGAAAGCGACATTGTATCACTGCTAGGAGTTTAGAAGAATTGAGAAAAAAAGAAGAAGAACTGATAAAAGATAAATCAGATGGAATACGATCTGAGAGTAAAAATACCACAGTCAATGACATCTATGACCTATGGAAAAATATGAAAAGAGGGTTAAAGGATAATACATTGCAAAACTATTGTTATATGTATCAAATGTTTGTTGAGCCGGATTTGGGAAAGATGAAAATACAGACATTAAAGAAATCTGATGTGAAAAGATTTTACAACAAACTGGTGGAAGAAAGAAACTTGAAAATAACTACGGTAGATGGTATCCATACAGTTCTTCATCAGGTATTAACAGTGGCAGTAGAAGATGGATATTTGAGATTAAATGTTTCGGACAATGTGTTGAAAGAGTTGAAGCAGGTACATAATTTAGAAACAGAAAAAAAGAAGGCTTTGACAATTCCAGAGCAGGAGTTGTTTTTGAAATTTATTAAATCTGAAGGCACACAGTATTATCATTGGTATCCTATTTTTGCTGTTATGCTTGGAACGGGAATGAGAGTAGGGGAAGTGACTGGACTAAGGTGGTGTGATATTGACTTAGAAGAAGGGATGATAGATGTAAATCATACATTGGTTTATTATAATCATGCTCAAAATGGGTGTTACTTTAATATTCATACCCCAAAAACAAAGACCGGGAATCGTCAAATTCCTATGCTTGATTATGTAAAGGAAGCGTTTTTATTGGAGAAAAATTTTCAGGAAAAATCAGGTATTAGATGTAGTGCTAGTATTGATGGATTTACAGATTTTATCTTTGTAAACCGCTTTGGAAATGTGCAGCATCAGGGAACTTTAAATAAGGCGTTGCGAAGAATTATGAGAGACTGTAATGAAGAGCAACTGAAGAAAGGAAAAGCAAATCCCGTTTTATTACCGAGATTTAGCTGTCATTCTTTAAGGCATACTTTTGCAACCCGTATGGTGGAACAGAAGGTAAATATCAAGGTGCTTCAGGATGTTTTGGGGCACAAAGATATTAAAACGACGCTGGATATTTATACAGATGTAACGAATGACTTAAAGAAGCAGGAATTTCAGAGAATTATCCAAGGAGAGAATTTGGAAGGGGATAAACCGCCAAACCATGAAAACCAGCAGATATAGAAGACAAAATGTAAGGATTTGCAACTATAATCAGGCGGTTATGGCGGTTTAGCGGTTTAAGAGCCTATTGTTATGGAAAAATACAGAAAGGGATGAAAGAATATGGCAAAAAAATATTTTTATGCACTGGCAGGAATAAATGGAATGGGGGTGTACACAGATTATAGCAGAGTTTTACAAAGTCGACAGTATTTAAAACGGTATAAAATGAAAGGGTTTGCGTCATTTGAAGAGGCGACATATTATGCGAGAACAATGTTCAAAGAATTACAATATGATTATGGGAATCGGATTTGTATTCCGGAAATTCAAATGGTAAATTGGATTTATTTTAGGAAATATATGATGGTAAGACCATTGGAACAGATTTTTACGCCATCAATGTCAAATAAGCAAGGAAAACTGATTAAGCCATTTATCTATGGGGCGTAAATGAGAAGTATTTTATCAATAGTAAGCAGGGCAGAAATTGTAGAAGATTTTGTCCTGCTTCTTTATGTTATGAGAAATAAAAATATTGCAGATTATGAAAAAGTAGCATCCCTGAAAATGTATATAATTTAAAGCGGAATAGGTAGAAAATTAGGAGGCAAAAAATGCAAAAGAAAATAAAAGTAGATAAATATCAAGTATATGAAAAAGGAAGATTATATGAAGTTTTAAAATTTCCTTTCATTAAGCACATGTGGGCGTATGACGATCATCCAGCCGAGGAGATGATGTTTGTGGATGGCTGTAAAGAGGCTTTTGAATGGATGACTTATGCCTGTGCTATTTTGGCAAATAATAAAGACAAAATTATCTATTTTCCATGTAAGCAAGACGGAATAGGAAAATATTATAGCGACTCACATCATTTAGTTATGTGCAGAGCAGAACTTCAATTTAAACGTTCCTTGTGGTTTCGTATCAAGGACAAATTGGATAAGAAACATTATGTGGGAAAATATGTGTTTGTTTATCATCAGAAAAAACTAATGGATTACTATGAATCTGGATGTGGGCATAAATATCCAGTAGAAGAATTTTTGGGAATAAAACAGATTCCTCATTACTTGATGTATTCCAAGAGAAATGTAGAAGAAATTTTAGGAGATACAGTTTTTCTTGTAAGACCACGAGTGGAATGGCTAGATTACCATTACTATATGGTACAAGAACTAGAACAGTATGGAAAAACAGGGTTAGGAGTTACGATTGTATCTATGGGAAATTTACTTACAGAAGAAGATATACAGGCAATGTATGAAGACGTTAAAAGATTTCCTAAATTACATTTATAAGAAATAAAATCGCCGGAAATAGTCAATGGGGAAACTCCATTGGCTGTTTTTTGTGGTTTGGAACTTATATATGTTCCAAGAAAGGGGAAGAAAAGTTATGTACGAAAAAACAAAAGAAATCTATCAGTTTTTATTATCAGAAACGGAGTATTTGAAAGAAGCAGGAAAAGATATTGAAAAGGCGACAGAAGATTTTCTAAAAAAAGGTACGGTCAGTCTAGGTGAAAATGACTATGAAAAAGTTCGAGATGGATTATTTGCAGTAACAAGTCTTGCAGAAGAAACAGGGTTTATTAAAGGTTTTCAGTATGCTGTAATGCTGATGACAGAATGCTATACAGCAAAATAGTTACTGTAAAGCCTTTACAATTTTCAAAATCTGTTCTTTGGTTTGATTGCTGCAAGCGTGCAGTTCATGGAGGATTTCCTGCTCAATAGCAGAAGAAGAATCGTTATATTCTTCAGAAAGAACGTAATCAACGGTAGTATCCAAAGCATTACATATTTGTACCAGTGTAGAAAGAGATACTTTGACACGATTGTTTTCAATATTGCTGATGTGGCTGGTGTTTATGTCAACTGCATTGGCAATATATTCTTGTGTCAGATTTTTAGATAGCCGGATTGTTCTTAACTTCTCTCCTATTCGTTCAAAATTTAATTTATCCATATAACAAACTCCTAACTGATATTTATCTCATTGTAATATTTGTTTAGTTGGAGTATAATTATCTATAAGTATAAAAATATTAGCTATAAAGGAAGAAAGGCATATGATTAAGTGTAGTAAGTGTGGAAATGAAGTCAAAGAAGGTACAAAGTTTTGCTCAAAATGTGGAAATAATATTTTAGAGCAACAAGAAAAAGGGAGTGATGAGATTTCGAGTGAAGAAAAGCAACCCATAAAGAAGTGCGCTAATTGTGGAAATGAAATTGGTGAAGGAACGCTATTTTGTCCGAAGTGTGGTAGTAGGATAACAGCGGACAATAATCAGAAGCAATTCAGCGAGAAAAGCCAGCAGAATACAGATGGTGCTAGTAGAGAAGAATACAAATATACAAGACCTGAAAAAGTAAGATTTTCAGAGCGATGGTTATTGTTAAAACTGTTTATTATATCATTTTTCTTGAATCCCGGGGTAAGCGAAGCATTTGCATCGTTAGCTGATATGGAATATGCAGAAGCATTTGGAGTATTTTTGGTTTCTGGATTACTATTATACTGGTTATATCGAAATTACAGAAACTATGCTGGAAATCCATATATGTTGAAGTTTGGACTTAAAGATGAAACTATTGTAAGCATATCGAAAAAAATAAAAGTTGCTGAAAAAGTAGTAGATTTTATCCTTACGGCAGCATGGATTATTACGGGCATTACTTATATTGGGGATACAGGATTTTTAAGTTTGACTACTTGGGTGGCATTGCCGGCGGCAGAAGTAGGACCATGGGTAATTGTAGCAATTTTGTTGATAGAAGCTGATTATATGATTTTATCACATAGACCATATCAATGGGCAGTTGATAGAGAAATATTTGATGATGTTGATAAAGAAGATTAAATAATGAATTTAAGAGGTGATAGTTGTGTTTTGTGAAAACTGTGGGAAAGAGATAGGCGATAACGATGTATTTTGCCCAAACTGTGGAAAAGCAATAAAAGAGAAGAAGATAATGCAAGAAGAAAAAATATTGACGGAATCAGATGTGAAAAGTGAGAATCCTAATACTGAACCGAAAAAGAAGAAATCAGGAAAAGCAATAGTTGTGCTAGGAATTGTAGCAATCGTCATAATTGTGAGTATTTTTGCAATGAAAATGTTTGGAGGAAACTCTAAGGCAAAAGAAATTGTAGAAAAATTGAAAGATTCTACGATGGTTAGTAAAACAGAGAACGGATACGAATTTGCTTATGGAGATATTTGGACATTGTGCTATACAGAGGAAACAATGTATGTAAAAATGTCAATTCCTTCAATTAGCGAGTATTTTGCAGAAACATTAGTTGGTAGTAATTTAGGAGATGATGGAACATTTAAATATAATTTAAAGACAGAAGAATTAAATATGTACTGCGATACGGAATTGGATGGAGAAAACTTATCAGCTATTACATATAATATCGAAGATGATGAATTTACATTTATTGTAAATGGAGAAAGATATGAAACGGAGAAAGAGTATGCTCAACAGATTAAGGATGATAATATTGCGGTTATATTAAAATCAAATGTAGATGATTTTGTAGATGATTTAAACTATATTAATCTTACCAAAGATGACGTTGCAAATTTAACATACAAGGACATTAAAGCTAATGTGGATGATAAAGAATTGAAAACAGTGAAAAAAGACAAAGAATCAGAAGCACCTGAAAGGGAAGAAACAAAACCGGAACCCGAGGTGGAAACAGAAGCTGAAGAAGAACCGGTAAAAGAACCGCAAGAAGAGTCATCAGAAAGCAATGAAAAGGAGAATGTATTGACAGACCCAATTACAATGGGGTGGGCAGGTACATATAAGGATGATGATTCAGGAGAACGTCTTGTAATCGCTTCTATTGGATATGAATGGTCTTATGTAATGTATACAGCAAGCGGACAAGTTGAACAGAAAGAATCCGGATGCAGTGCGGGCAAAGACTATTTAGAAGGGCAATATTATACATTTTATAAAAATGAAAACGGATTGCTTGGTGTAACATCAGGAGTAGGTCAAGGTTGGGGAAATTATCGTAGAATTAGTGGTACTTCTACACCTGATTTAGAAATCGAAGGTACTTATGAAAATGATACAACGACAATCACAGTATCAGAACAAATGGCAGAGGCAAGCACTGAGTATGTTCCTACGGGGGCAGATATAGCGGCAATCCATGTAAAATATAATAATGGATTGGAAATCGATGGAAGGTTATATACACAAGGAGATGGTGGACTGGCAATCGTAGACAGTATTTCTAAAGAGATATACGGGACTGCTACATTTAAAAATAATCAGGTGGAAGTTACTGGTAGTGGATTTGATGGTATTCTAAAATCTAAGTAAAAGTATCCATTTTCAATTACATATTATAACAGTGAAACAATATTTGACAGAGCAGAATCTTTCGGGGTTCTGCTCTATTTCTATGTGCAAAAAAGGAGGTATCGCATGGGGAAGATTTTGATTGCAATTTTAGGCGTGATTGCAGTAGCAATCGAGGAAATTTCAAAGGAGGATTAAGGAATATGGTTAAAAAGAAATTACAGAGTGTAGAAGAACTGGATCATAACAGAGTTTCAATCATACGGACAATCGCAGTTCGTGAGAAATCGTATTGGAATGAAGGTGTCTGTTTTCACAGTGCATGGGATGCGGCAGAGTTTGCGAAGCCTTTGTTTGAAAATGCAGACAAGGAATATCTGGTGGTGTGCTGTTTGGATGGAAAGGCACAGCCGATCAGCATGGAAGTAGCTGCAATAGGAATAGTAAATCAATGTTTAGTAGGCGTGCGGGAAGTGTTTAAAAATGCTATTTTAAGTAATGCAGTATCCATCATTGTCTTCCATAATCACCCATCAGGAGACTCGCGCCCGAGCAGTAGTGATTTTGATATTAGCCAAAAACTGAGAGAAGCAGGGAAACTGTTAGACATTGAAGTGTTGGATCACATTGTGTTAGGTGATGAGGAGTTCCACAGCATTGCGGATACGCTGAAATGGAAAAGTTGGAAAGATACAGAGAGTAGAATAGCATAAGAAAAAAAGATTGAGAAAATAAGGAGGAAATGATTATGGCAGCAAATGTAGAGAACATGTTTTATGTGAGGGAAACACCTTGGCATGGATTAGGGAAAAGGGTCAATGAGGCATTAAATTCCAAAGAAGCACTGACAGCGGCAGGCTTAGAGTGGAGTGTCATTCAGGAACCGATTTATACGGAAACAAAAGAATTGATTGAAGGATACAAGGCAAATGTCCGAGATACAGACCGTCAGGTACTGGGTGTTGTGACAGACCGCTATAAGATTGTACAGAATCAAGAAGCATTTGCCTTTACAGATGAACTGCTGGGAGAAGGTGTCCGTTATGAAATCGCAGGCAGTTTGCAGGGCGGAAGAAAAGTATGGTTACTGGCACATCTGCCGCATGAGTACATTATTTCCGGCGAGAGAATCAGTCCATATCTAGTATTCTTCAACTCCCATGATGGTTCGGGGGCAATCAAGGCAGCAATCACACCGATTCGGGTCGTATGTCAGAACACATTAAATTTGGCACTGTCTACGGCAAAACGGTCTTGGTCAATGATTCACACTGGAGATATTAAAGGAAAGATGCAGGAAGCAAAAGATACTTTATTTATGGCAGAAAAATATATGGACAGTCTTGGCAAAGAATTTGAAACGCTCCGCAGAAAGAAGCTGACTGACCAGCAAGTATTGGAGTATATTGAAATTTTATTGCCACTGGAGGAAGATTCCACCCCACAGCAGATACGGAATATGAAACGTCTTCGAGAAGATATGAAGATTCGCTATTTTGACGCGCCCGATTTGAAGGATGTAGGGAAAAATGCCTATGCCTTTGTCAATGCGGTCAGTGATTTTGCCACTCATGCAGAGCCATTACGCAGAACAGCAAACTATAAGGAAAATCTGTTTGCAAGAACGGTGGAGGGAAATCCGCTGATTGACAAGGCGTATCAGATGATGAAAGCGGCGTAAGGAGGGAAAAGATGGACGAGGAATTGCGGGAACTATTCTGCCTCAAGATTGGATTGGAAAATGCTCAGTTTAAAAAGAGAATGTTAAAGCAAAGTGCAGAAGTATTGTTTGAGCGAGCATATCAGATTGACACGATGCTTAATTTATATGAATTACTGATGGAAATGAGCCAAAAGATGGAACTGGAAGTATTAAAAACTCTTCTTGTGTTTCCAAATCTTTTGGCTTTTCTTTATGACCGATGGATAAAAGAGGAAGATTCTCATATGGAAGAATTGCAATGTTCTATTGAGAAAAATGTGGAAGAACTTCAGGAGAAGTATCAGAAGGTGAAAAAGGAAGAAATGGAGGAAATCGCAGCATGAAAAAATTAGTACTGACATTGAATTTAGACAAAAAAGAATGGCTTAAATACCGGAAGCAAGGGATTGGAGGTTCTGATGCGGGGGCAGTCTGTGGACTGAACCCATATCGGACAGCCATGCAGGTGTATCAGGATAAGATTTCTGAGGAAACAGAAGAGATTGACAGCGAGGCTATGCGGCAAGGAAGGGAATTTGAGGATTATGTAGCACGAAGATTTACAGAGGCAACTGGGAAAAAGGTCAGACGCGCCAATGCAATGTTTTATCACGAAAAATATCCTTTTATGCTTGCTGATGTAGACCGCATGGTTGTAGGAGAAAATGCAGGATTGGAGTGCAAAACAGCAAGTCCTTATATGGCAGATAAGTGGGAAGATGGAAAAATTCCACTTTCCTACCAAATCCAGTGCTGTCACTACATGGCGGTTTGCGGTGCAGAGGCATGGTATATCGCAGTTTTAATTTATGGGAAAGAATTTAAGTATTACCGGATAGAGCGTGATGAGGAAATGATTGCAGATTTAATTCGGATAGAACAAAATTTTTGGGAGGAACATGTGTTAAAAAGACAGATGCCAAGCCCTGACGGCTCTAAACTTGCGGACAGTGTCATTGCAGAATATTATAAACAGACTATTGCAGAAACCATTCCTTTGACGGGATTTAACGAAAAAATCAAGAGACGTCAGGAACTCTCGGAGATTATCGGGAAGATGGATACGGAGAAACGGCAGATTGAACAAGAGTTGAAACTGTATCTTGGAGAGGCAGAGATTGCAGAAAATGAACAGTACCGAGTGTCATGGAAAGCAGTGCAAAGTAACCGTTTAGATGAGAAGCGCTTAAAAGAAGAACAGCCGGAAATCTACGAAAAGTATAAGAAATCGGTGTTGAGCCGAAGATTTACGGTAAAAGCAGCGTAAGAAAGGAAAGAGAAATGAAACATGATTATGTAAAAATTTGTTTGGTTTTCATGGTATTGATTTTACTGATTTTGATTTTTAGACCACAGATTGTAGAGTTTTTAGCAATGCTGTTTGGGAGATTTTTAGAAAAAAGGTAATGAGAGAAAAAGAACGATTCTCAAAAATAGAGGAGGAAATAAAAGATGGCAGGAATAAAAGAAGAATTAGCCAAAAAGGCTGAAGGTACAAAGGGTGAAACAAAATTGACAAAGTCCATGAGCATTGCAGACTTAATTAAAGCTATGGAACCGGAAATTAAAAAGGCGTTACCGGAAGTTATTACGCCGGAGAGGTTTACGAGAATGGCATTGTCTGCTTTAAATACGACACCGAAATTAAGGGAGTGTACGCAGATGAGTTTTCTTGCGGCACTTATGAATGCAGCGCAGCTTGGACTAGAACCGAATACCCCGTTAGGGCAGGCATATTTGATCCCTTATAATAATAAGGGAACGATGGAGTGTCAGTTTCAGATTGGATATAAAGGGCTGATTGATTTAAGTTACCGAAATCCGCAGATGCAGATTATTAGCGCGCAGGCGGTTTATGAAAATGATGATTTTTCTTATGAATTGGGATTGAATCCGAAACTGGAACATTGCCCGACTTTAGGAGAGCGGGGAGAGGTCCGTTTGTTTTATGGGTTCTTTAAGCTCGTGAATGGAGGATTTGGCTTTGAGGTAATGAGTAAAACTGCAATGGATGAATATGCGAAGGAATATTCAAAAGCATTTGATTCGTCCTTTAGTCCGTGGAAGAGTAACTATATTGGCATGGCAAAGAAAACCGTTATCAAACAGGCGTTGAAATATGCACCATTGAAGACCGATTTTCGGAAAGCACTGTCAAATGATGAAACCATCAAAAAGGAACTGTCAGACGATATGAGCGAAATTCATGGCGAAGAAATTTGGGACGCAGAATATAGCGAAGAAATAGCGTAAAAAGAGATAAGATATAAATAAAAGGAGAAGTGGATTATGGATTACAATACATTTGTAGAAAAGATGAGAGAACAGGTACAAGAGTATTTAGGAAAGGATTATGAAGTACAGATTACTACAAATCCGAAACTTAACGGAACAGAAAAAACAGGTCTTTCTATCAGCAGAACGCAGGAACCGCAGCAAGTGGTTCCTGTTATTTATTTGGAGGAATGTTTTGATAGATATTTGCAGGAGGGAAAATTTGCAGAGTATGTGGAAGAAATATGTGTAGTATATAAGCATCAGAAAGAGAACGAGGAAAAAATCATGGCAGAGTTAGAAAGCATTGAAAATATGAACAGTTGGGAAAAGATTAAAAATAAGATATATCCGGTGATTGTGTCAGCGAAAGAAAATGAGAATTTGAAAGGGAAATATTTCTATCAGGAATATTTGGATTTTTTTGTCCTTTATGTTATTCGTGTTACGGAAGTGGGAATTGGAAGTATCAAGATTACAAAACAGATGGTAAAATCATGGAAGGTCAGTGAGTATGAAATTCATTATCAGGCAGTTGAAAATTTGAAGACGGATGGCTATCGGGTAAGAAGTCTTAACAGCGTAGTCAAAGAAAATCTTTTGGGAATTACAGAAGATAATGAAGAGGAAATAGAGGAATCAGAACCGATGTATGTGCTGACAAATCAAATAAAATATTTTGGTGCTGCCGGAATCTTTCTGTGTGCCGAGATGTTTCAAGAAATAGTGGGAAAACAGAACTTTTATATTTTACCATCCAGTGTCCATGAACTGATTTTAGTTGCAGATCGTGGGGAATACGAGATAGAAGCATTAAGTGCTATGGTAAAAGAGGTAAATGAAGAGCAGTTGACAGCCGATGAAATACTTTCTGATCACGCATATTATTTTGAATGGAAAACAAAGCAGATATACACAGATAAAGAGAGAGCTATGGATTTGCCGACTGCAAATCTCGCTTTAAAACAAATGCGTTGTCAGAATTGTGTTTCCCTCACAGAGCATGCAGGAATATGGCATTGTGATGAAATGCAGAAGCCAGTAGAAGAAATAGAATGCTGTCCGGAAGGAGTGGAAATACCGGAAAGGAATATGTAGAGTGGAGAAAAACAAATAATTGTAGGTGAATGAGAAATAAGGATAGGAAAAGAAACGAAAATCGGTTATAATATGAAGTAATTAGGAAGGTTGACTGGAGTGAATAAGTATGGACAAATATTTGAAACGGAATGCGTATGAGCGATTGCTTTTGTGGAAAAAAAGCGAACATCATGCAACACTAGAAGTTTCAGGGGCACGTCAGGTTGGAAAGACCTATATTGTAAATAAATTTGCAGATGAACAGTATCGGCGTAAGATATATATTAATCTTCTTGATTTTACAGGAGAATTATTTTTGGAACGATACAAAGAACTGCGCAATGAAATTCTGCATGGATTGCAATGTGTAAATCCAGTATATGAGTTGATTAAAAGAGCTTATCCCGATTTTGTTGATTCTTCAGATACCGTAGTGATTATTGATGAAATACAAGAGTCAGCAGATATTTATAACAGAATTCGTGAATTTACTAGAGAATTAAAAAGTGATTTCATTATTACGGGAAGCTACTTAGGGCGCATTTTGAATAAGGAGTTTAAATATTCAGCAGGGGATTTGGATTCCTTAGAAATTCATACATTGGATTTTGAAGAATTTTTGAAGGCTTGTGGAGAAGAAACTCTGTATAAAGAATTAGACCTTTATGGAGGCAGTACAGAAGAGGAATATCAAAAACTATCGGAATTATACGAAGTTTATACACAGATTGGAGGTTATCCGGCAGTAGTTTTGAGATATTTAGATTCTCATTCTATTGAACAGGCAAATGGGGAATTATTAAAAATCATTAAATTATTCACGAATGAAAGTAAGCGTTATTTTGAGGATATTTTAGACCATGAGGTATACGATAACATTTTTTCAGGAGTTGCAAGAGTTCTTGTAAAAGAGAAAAAGGGGTTTGAAAAGGACAGCTTTAGTGAAGAATTACAGAGTATTGTAGTAAAGGACTACTCTAGTAATATCAGCAAGGCATCTGTAAACAGAGCGATAGACTGGCTATATAGTTCGGGAATTATAGGATTTGCAGGGAAAATAAAAGATTGCAATATCTTAGATTTTAAAGCAAAATCAAGATGCTACTTTATGGATATTGGATTGACAAGTTATTTCCTGAAACATATCGGTTGTAATGAGGGCGATATTGCAGGGATTGTGAATGAGAACTTTGTATATCTTGATTTGAAAAAACGTCTGGTTCCTCCCGCAGAGATTGCTTTGGAAACACCTGCTTTTGCAACATTGGGGCAGGGAGAGATTGACTTTTATGTAAAATCTCTGAAAACACAGAAAACCTACGCCATAGAAGTAAAAGCAGGAAAAAAGAACAGTAAGACAGTCCAAATGATTTTGGAAAAAGAGAAGGCGGATTATGTGCTCTATGCGAAAGGCAATACACATGGCGGAATAAAGGATAATGTTCATACGATACCAATTTATGGTATTGGAAAGTATGGCTTTTAATAAAATAAAGAGAGGTAATAAAAGAATGAGTGTGCAGACAGATTGTGAAATATTATCTGTTCAAGCAATGGAAGCGTATGCTCGCAAGTACCATATTTCGGGAAATAGTGTGGTTGAATTGTTTCATGAAAATCAGGTTTTTGAGAAGATGATGATACAACATGAATATCTCCATCAGATAAGTTTTGAAGAGGTATTAGAGTATGTAGAGAAAATTATCATGGAAGGTTCAAAAGAACTGGTGGTTTATCATGGAAGCTGCTATGAATTTGAAAATATAGATCTTAACAAATCTCATAATAGAAGGGATTTCGGAAAAGGTTTTTATACTACAATTTTGCAATCACAGTCAAAAGAATGGGGATACAGGCTTTCATTAAGAGAAAAAAAGAAGAAGTATTTTGTATACGAATACTTATTTGAAGAGAACTGTGCATTAAATGTGAAAAGATTTGATGCTTTGAGTGAGGAATGGCTGGAATTCATTAAAGAGAACCGAAGTAAAGGCGGATTGCAGCATAATTATGATGTGGTGATTGGACCGGTTGCAGACGATAATACAATGGAAACTGTTCAGTTATATATAGCAAATATTTTAACAGCAGCAGAAGCAGTAGAAAGGCTGCGATATAACAAAGTGAATAATCAGGTGTCATTTCATACAGAGAAGGCATTGCAGTATTTGCAGTTGGTAAGGAGGAGTTCTTATGTCAGAAATGATATATAGTTTTAATGGAAAAGACATCACCATGAATGTTTGTATACAGATTAGAGATGTATTAAAATTGTTGCAACAACATTTTCATATTAGTTTTGAGGAAGCCGCATTGAAATTTTATAAGTCCGAAACATATAAGACATTGCAGGAAACAGAAAATGGGTTGTGGGCAGAGTCGGCAGAATATATAGCCGATAGATATTATGAAGAAATTTCGCCTATTGTATTGGAGAATTGATAAGTGAGGTGCTATATCTATGACAACAAGAGAGTTAGTGAGTCAATATGTTGAATTACTCTGTAAAATATACGGAAGACATTTGAAGACAGTTATATTGTATGGTTCTTATGCAAGGGGCGATTATACAAAGGACTCGGATATAGATATTATGGTGCTTTTGGATTTAAGTGATATAGACATTAAAAAGTATCGTCATGAGTTATCTAGTGTAACCTATGATTTTAATATGGATTATGATGTAGATATTAAGCCGATAGCAAAAAATCAAGAGCATTTTAATAAGTGGGTAGAAGTGTATCCGTTTTATTCAAACGTGGCGAGTGAGGGGGTAAAGTTATTTGACGCAGCATAATGAAAAAGGTACAAGGCGAGATTTGGTTTTATATAGGTTGGAAGTTGCTAAAAGTGATATAAAATCAGCAAAAATTCTTTTAGATGCAGGAGAATGCAGGGGAGCGAATAATAGAGCCTATTATGGAATTTATCATGCTATTTCAGCTATTCATGCTTTAGATGGAAACGCATATAAGAGACATAAAGATGCCCTTGCAAATTTTAATAAAAGTTATATCAAGACAGAAATCTTTCCAAGAACTTTGGGAAGAAAGATTGCTGAGGCTGAAGAAATACGACATGCCAGCGATTATGATGATTTCTATATAGCGACTAGAGAAGAAGCAGAGGAACAAATTGATACAGCAGTAGAATTGGTTGAAAAAATAGAAGAATACGTCTTGAAAGAGATAGGATAATTGTTTTGTACCAATCTTGTACCGATTTTGTACCATTCGTAAAATACCTACGGAGATTTTTGGAGAGTAAAAGACTTTGTGGATATTAGAAGATACGGATATATATAGTAATAGAGACTTATAGAACCATGACAAAATAATATATTATTATTCCCAACAATGAAGTCACAGGGCGCTGCAAAGAACGAAGCAAACAACGCTGCACAGTCAACTCCAGTAGCTGCAAAAGTAGTTGTTCCAGTAGAAGAAACAGCTGCACCAGCGAAGGTTGAGATTGATTTCTCTAATGTAGAAGTAGAACCATTATTCGAAGATATGGTTGATTTCGATACATTTAGCAAGTCAGATTTCCGTGCTGTAAAGGTAAAAGAATGTGAAGCAGTTCCAAAATCTAAGAAGCTTCTGAAGTTCGTATTAGACGACGGAAGTGGCGTAGATCGTGTGATTTTAAGCGGAATTCACGATTACTATGAGCCAGAATTCTTAGTAGGAAAGACATTACTTGCAATCACAAACCTTCCACCACGTAAGATGATGGGAATTGATTCTTGTGGTATGATCATCTCTGCTACACACCTTGTGGAAGGAAGAGAAGGACTGAACGTTCTGATCCTTGATGATCATATTCCAGCAGGAGCAAAACTGTACTAAGAGCAAGAAATTTTAAGCTATATTTTAAACAGAAAAACAGGTTACTACACCACATTTACACCAAATTTTTTAAAAGTCTAAGAGAAGGACTCTGCAAAAGAACGGTGTAAAAGAAAACTAGTAATAAAAGAAACAGTTGAGTGTACCAAAAAAGTTGGTGCACCCAGCTGTTTTTTGTTTCTTAAAAATATTTAAATATCAAAAATGGAAGTAATCAGTGTTGTAGTTGGTTATTTTTTATTCTATATCGCACATCAACAATTCAAAAATTTTTATATATTTCCCAGCAGACCCTGTAAAAATGCCTCTCAGCATTTCGTTATATAGAAGGATATTTAATAATATCAATCTTTGTACATTGACAATTGAATAGCTTTTGAATATGAGGATACCTGAACTGAATATGCATTTAGCTTGTTTTTTAAAGCATGCATCAAAATTAAGGAAATTAATTTTCAGTTAATTGTTTTTTGAACTATAACACATATCACAATTCTAAAATTTTTATAAATTTCTAAGACTTTTTTGTAAAAATGCCTTTTAGCGATCTGTTATATAGAAGGGTATTTAATATATCAATCTTTGCACATTGATAATTGAATAGCTTTTGAATATGAAGATACCTGAATTGAATATGCATGCGGCGTGTCTGTTCAGAGCATACAATCCTAAAAGAAGAGGGTTAGGGAACGGAAATATTTGAAAGCGTAATAAAAGGATTTATTAACTGCGAAAGAGATAGATTAATAAAAACTATATGTGTAGGTGATGAAGTGCAAAAAACTATATCTACACTTGATTTTTTTGATACAGAATTGAAAGGAACGATATTTATGACAAGATTAACGAAGTATGAGAAGGAAACGATTATTCTTACAAATGAGGAAGATGATTTTTGGAATGTGTTCACTTATAACAAACGATTGCAACGTAAGTTTATTATTTTTACTGAGACACATCCAGAAAGTTGTCGATTCAAGAGCCGGAACAATGAGGGGGGAATGACATTTGAGATAGACAAAGGTAGACTTTCTATAAGATTGACGGCACCGTATTCAGAGGAAAGAAGAAAAGAAGCAAGTAAATATGCGAAAAAGTATGGATTAAATAATAATGGTCATGGCAGATAAAAACGTGGGTGATTGTATTGTATTTGTTCCACGAAAATTGTATAATTTAAAACGGAGGAATTACTTATGAATAAAGAAAACAAAACCTATTCAATGAGTATTCGAGTGTCAAAAGATGAACTAGAAAAATTAAAACAAGCAGCTCGAATAGAAGCGTATTCATCTTATAGCGAGTTTGTAAGAAGAACAGCACTTTTAGAAGCATCTCATGTACTTGCAACTCAAAACAAACGGGAAAATAATAATGAAGGAGAATAAAAATGCCTAAAATCATTGATTTATTTGCAGGATTGGGAGGAATACGTTTAGGTTTCAAAGAAGCTATGGATATCCTAGGTTTAGAAACAGAATGTGTTTTTTCTTCAGAAATTAAGCCATATGCAATTAAGGCATACAAAGGCTTTTATGGAGAAAATGAGATTATTAATGGAGATATTACTCAGGTCAAAGTGGAAGAAATTCCAGATTTTGATTTTTTACTTGCTGGGTTTCCATGTCAGCCTTTTAGTTCTGCAGGAACGAGAAAAGGTTTTAAAGATACGAGAGGAACTATGTTCTTTGAAATTGAAAGAATTCTTAAAGGAAAGATAGATGCAGGACATCCAGCAATGGGATTTCTTTTGGAAAATGTTGAAGGCTTGATTAACCATGATGGTGGTGAAACATTAAAAACAATTATCAATCATTTGGAAGCTTTGGGATATATGGTTTCTTATAGGTTATTAGATTCAAAATTTTTTGGTTTACCACAAAGTCGTAAAAGAGTGTATATTGTTGGAACACTTACTGATAAAATCAGTCTAGATAATTTTCAAGAAAGCATTAAAACATTAGATAGTGTGTTAGAAAAAGGACTACCTACGATTAATTCTGACTTTACAAAAAAATTATTGACATACTATACTCCAGATCAAGTTAAAGGAAAGTCCATCAAAGATAAAAGAGGTGGAAAAAACAATATACATTCTTGGGATATAGATCTAAAAGGAGTTACAACACCCGAAGAAAAGAAATTTTTAGGACTTTTATTAAAAGAAAGAAGAAAGAAACACTGGGCAGAAGAAATAGGAATTGCTTGGATGGACGGGATGCCCTTGACAGAACAGCAAATTCAAACATTTTTTAATATTCCAAACTTACACGAAATGCTAATACATCTTCATGAAATGGGATATTTAGCATATGAACATCCTAAGAAACAGATACAAAAAGAAGATGGCACAAAAGCTAGAATTCCAGATACAACATTACCTAAAGGATATAATATTGTTGCAGGAAAACTTTCTTTCGAATTTTCCAAAATTTTAAGCCCTAGTGAAATGGCCCCAACCTTAGTTGCTATGGATGTTTCAAAACTTGGGGTAGTTGATGGAGATGGAATAAGAAGATTATCTATAAGGGAATGTCAAAGATTGTGTGGTTATCCAGATAATTATTCCCTTGATAACGTAAGTGAGTCAGAGGCATTTGATTTGCTAGGAAATACAGTATGTGTTCCAGTAATCAAAGAAATTTCATTACGACTAGGTGAAATATATAAAAAACAAAAGTAAAGGGGGAGGACACAATGAGATTAACAGCTCAAGAAATATACGATAAATTATTACATGAAGATGCAATTTTAACATTGGAAGGTCAAATTAAATTTTACTTGGGAGATGTTAATATAATTGTCAAACAAAAAGATGTTGTTGGAAATATCATGCAAGAATGGTTGCAGGGATGGATGGATTATAACGGAATAGAATATGCTCCAGATACTAATTCACAGATGCCACCAGACTTTTATCTCAATCCAGATGATAAAACAATCAATTTACTAGAAGTTAAAGCGTTTAATCGATCTAGTAGTCCGGGATTTGATATTGCAGATTTTAGAATGTATGCTTCTGAAATTTTAGAAAAACCATATATGTTGGATGTGGATTATTTGATTTTTGGATATGATATGAGCCCAGAAGGTGTTGTTACTATCAAAGATGTGTGGTTAAAAAAGGTATGGGAAATTACTCGCCGTATGGAAAATTATCCAATTAATCTTCAGGTAAAAGATGGTGTTATCCATAAGATTCGTCCAGGAGTTTGGTATTCTCAAAAAGTAAAAGATTATAAAATGTTTGAATCGATAGAAGATTTTATTTGTGCTATCGAGGAAACAACATTTAAAGAGCCAAAATTGAGAGATAGTGTGGCTTCAACATGGCTTTCAAAATTTAATAGAGCATATAAAGCTAGGTATGGAAGAGAATTAAATATACCAAGATGGAATGATATTAAGGATAAGTATGATGTTGGTGTTATAAGAAGATATGAAAAAGCAATGTCAACTTTGACGGAAAAGGAAGAAGCTTTAAATAAAAGCAATGAACGAGTATTGAAGTGGGTACAAAAATTGTCTGAAGCAAGAACTGAAAAGCAAAAACTGAATGCAGAAGAAGGGTTAAAAAAAGCAAACGTAGCATCAGAAAGAGCAAAAAATAATGTGGAAGAAGCAAAAAAACGAGTAGAGGAATACGCTCAATTACTTCATAATAATGACTAATTAATAAATTTTTTATTTGAAATAAATGGGGTGATGTTTGAAGTAATGAGTGTAATCAAAACTATAATTGAGAAAATGAAAATTAAGGAAATATGTGCAGTATTGTTTATTTCAGGAATTATAATCACATTTATGCCCCCAAATTATGCAGAAAAATTAGGGATAAATGTGTTTCGAGAAACTTATCAAAGTTATATTAGTATTGGAATAATTATAATTTCAGCATTTTATATTTTTTGCCTTATTACATGGATAGTTGAACGTATACAAGCGGAACTATTCGGACCAGTAAGAATAGGAAAAAAATATTTAAAGAATGTAATGTCTACTGATGAAATGATGTTCTTGATTGAAAAGTTTTATGATTCAGAACAGAATGTTTTTCGTAATACAGCAGGCATTGAAATAAGTGATGGTAGAGGAGCAGGGTTGAAAAATAACTATGTTATTTATCGTTCTTCTAATGTCAGTCAATGGTATCAATTTGCATATAATTTACAACCATGGGCATATAAATTTTTGAATAAAAATTTGAAAAATGGAAATATTATCATAAATGGAAGAAATGTATCTTTTCGACTCAGATAAGTAAGCCAAAGGCGATCAACTGTAATATTCAGCTGGTCGCTTTTGTTTTGCTCATTTGCAAAACTTTCTGATTGGTGCACAAATCAGAAAAACAGCGAAAGTCGATGTGATTGATTGCTGGACAGAATCAAGAACTTTGAATTTTGCTGAGCGGGTGTACAGAGGGATGCAATCCCTTTGTGCCAGAGGTGCAGGAAGTGGCGAACATTCTGCTAGGGTCAAGGGACAAAGTCCCTGGCAGGTTAAGGGCGGCAGCCATTGCCCAGTTAAGAGACGTTTCGTCACTTAGTACTGGGTATTTCCTGACGATAAAGGCAGGATTTAGGGCAGCTTCGCTGCAGTTCTCTGCGAGAACAAAAAGAAAGGAGACGACAAAATGAAACTAACTAGACATAATGGAAGAACTGGAAAGAATGGTGTTTATAATCCTAAGCACAATGATAGACAGTTCGATATTGATAATAGTGATCATATTGATCTGGAACGAGTTAAAAGAAATGTATATTGGGATTGTTATAATGGTATCAGATCTGCTTCAGTACCAGGAAAAGAGGATGAGATTGTCGATTCCTTTGAAGAAGTAGAACAACTTTTTTATAAGATTCATTATCAAGACTATGTGGAAGGACAGAATGCAAGAAATTTAAAAAATCATCATCCTGAAAGAAACAGAACAACAGATGATATTAGGACTCATAAGAAAACATGTCCGGAAGAAACCATTTATCAGATTGGAACAAAAGATGACTATGTTGATCCAGATGTGTTGTTGACTATCGTAACAGAATTTATTACAGAACTTAGTGATCGTTTTGGAGAACATTTTCATTTATTGAACTGGTCCTTGCATTTGGATGAATCCACTCCACACATTCATGAACGCCATGTTTTTGATTGTAAGAATGCTTATGGAGAAATATTTCCCCAACAGGAAAAAGCACTTGAAACATTAGGTTTTGAATTGCCAAATTCAGAAAAGAAGGCTGGTAGATTTAACAATAGGAAAATGGTTTTTGATGCTACTTGCAGAATACTTCTTTTTGATATTTGTAAAAAGCACGGATTAGAGTTAGAAGAAGAACCAAGTTATGGTGGAAGGGAATATCTTGAAAAGCAAGATTATATTCGAATGAAGCAGAAAAAGGATATTGCATCTTTGGAAGAATCAATTCAGAGTCAAATAGAAGTGGTTAATCAGAAAAAATATGAGATCTTTGAACAAGAGGTTCAGTACAAAGAAAACAGCATAAAGATTATTGATCAAGAGAAAAAGCTCAAAGCACAGTCAGTAGAATTTTTTGATAATGCGGAGCGAATTCTTCAGCAAGACGAAACATTGAAACAGCTTGAATTTAAAATTGAGGATGTAGAAAAACTGATAGATGATGTTACGGATGAGGTTTATGAAAAAGCGGTGGAAAGAATTGCAGATGAAATTGAGATTGCTACTAGGAAAGAGGATATTAAATTGGTGGAGGATAGTAAGAAATGGGTTTTAAGCCCAGAGAGAAAGGCATCTAAAAGAGAAAAACAGTATGCTCTTGATCGTTTAGATGGAGTAGTTAAAAAGATTGAGTATGCAATTACGAAGACGATTTCGAAAATGAAAAACAGATTATTGAAACCGGAAAACAAAAATATCATGGTTCAAGAAATAAAAAAAGAAGTAAAACCATCTATATTAAAAAAATTATCTGAGAAGAAAGCAAGTATAACAAGAAATGGAGAAACTGGAAAATTGAATAAAGAATCCTCATTAGATAATGAGCGATAAGAGCATTTTGGGAATTCCGTTGGGAGAAACAGAGTGCTCTTTTTTGATTGGAGGGATTATGGGATTATTTGATGAAGTGAAAGAAAATGTGACAGTTCGGCAGGCGGCTGAATTTTATGGATTTAAGATAACAAAATCAGGGCTGATCAGTTGCATTTTTCATAATGACAAAACACCAAGCATGAAAGTAGATAGAAGATATTATTGTTTTGGTTGTGGAGTGACTGGTGATGTGATAGATTTTACAGCACAGCTTTTTGGACTTTCCTTAAAAGAGGCTGCATTAAAATTAGCAGATGATTTCGGGATTCAAATATCTAGAGTAGACAGAAGAAAAATAAAAAACCCAAGGAAGATTTTGAAGAGCAAATCAGAAAAAAATTTAGTGAAATCAGAAGAACAAGAGTATATAGAATGTGTTCGTGCGATGCTGGATTACCATATATTGTTGCGAAAATGGAAAAAAGAATTTGTACCTAAATCGCCGGAAGAGAAGTGGGATGAAAAATTTGTAGAGGCGTTGAAATATCTGACCATTGTTGAATATTACTTAGATTTTTTATTATTCGGAGAAGAGGAAGAAAAAGTGCAAGTTGTTGAAATGATTAAGAAGGAGGTTGAAAAGATTGATAGAAGATGCAGAAAAAATGGATGAAAATAAAAAGAAGGATACTTTGAAACGGATGGGCGAGATGGCAGATCTAAATGCAATCAGACAAATTAAGGAATGTTTATTGAAAAATGAAAAGGGAGATATCAAAGGAACGGTTCAAAATTATATGATGATTTTTCGAGATGATCCATTGATTAAAGGTTGTCTTCGATATAATCGGTTGTCTGAAAGAGTCGATATATCGAGGAAACTTTGGTGGGATGAAGATTGGGAGATTCTGACCGACAATGCGATTGATCAGTTTTATCTATATTTTGAAGTGTACTATGGATTAGGAAATGAAAAAAATTTGTATAAGGCATTGCAAATTGAAGCTGCAAACAGAGCGTATCATCCGATTTGCGAATATCTAGAAACATTAAAATGGGATGGAGAAGAAAGAATCCGATATGTACTGAAAAAATATATGGGGGCAGATGATTCAGACTATGTATATGAAGTATTAAAACACTTTATGATGGAGGCTTTATTGCGAGTGTTTTATCCGGGAATAAAAGCGGATGAAATGCTTTGTCTTGTGGGACAACAAGGCGCAGGAAAATCCACGTTCTTTCGTTTTTTATCGTTGAAAGACAATTGGTTTTCGGATGACTTAAGAGATTTGGGCGATAAGAAAGTATTTGAATCAATTAGGGGGCATTGGATTATAGAAATGTCTGAAATGATTGCTGCTATCAGTGCAAAAAGTAACGAAGAAATAAAATCATTTTTGAGCCGGCAAAAGGATACATATAGAACTGCCTATGCACGTTTTGAAAAAGATCGAAAAAGGCAATGTGTATTCGCTGGATCTACGAATACATATCAGTTTATTCCGTTTGATAGAACTGGTGCAAGAAGGTTTCTTCCAATCATGATTGATGCTTCAAAAGCAGAGAAACATATTTTAGATGATGAAGAAGAAGCCAGAGCATATTTTAATCAATTGTGGGCAGAAGCAATGATTATTTATCACAGTGAAGAAAACAAAGGTAATCTTCTGAAATTCACAAAAGAAATGCAAAAGGAAATTGATGAGTATCGGAAACAGTTTATGCAAGAGGACACTTTGGCAGGAACAATCCAAGGGTGGCTTGATAATTATAAAGGAAATTATGTATGTTCTATTCAGATTTGGAGTGAGGCTTTTAATCACGGGGATCGTGAGCCTAAGAAGTATGAGACAAATGAAATTTGTCAAATCATGGATACTCAGATTATTGGATGGAAGCGAGGTGGTTATCATAGATTTACCTCAGAAGGGTATGGCAGACAACGCTGCTGGACTCGAAAAAGTGAAGAGATAGAAGGTGGCAACGAAATTGGCGAAGATGGATTTAGAGAGCTTTCGGCAACAGAACAAATGGAACTTCCGTTCCATTAGCCCGACAAGAGAAAGGAAATCTTCCTGATAATACAGCTGTTTTATTCAAAAAACGAACTTTGTTGCCAGTTTTGATGACATATGAAAATGTTGATTTTACTGGTTATTTATACTGTTTTTTAAGATGGCAACAAAGAACATTAAAAAATAAAATAAGAAAGAAGATAATGTATTGATTTTCGGTATGAAAGAAATAAAAAGTTTTGAAATAGTTTGTTGCCAGGAGCTTGATGAGATAAAAGCTCCTGAAAAACAAGTTCCTCTCTCTGTCGGGGAAATTAGGAAAAATAAGTCTATAAAAAAGGAAGGAAGATGCCTATGGTAAAAGAAGTTCCTATTTGGGAAAAGAGTAATTTAACTCTTGAGGAAGCAGCTGCATATTCTGGTATCGGAATTAACAAGCTCCGTAAAATGACGGATGAGCAGAATTGCCAGTTTGTTTTATGGAATGGAACAAAGCGGTTGATTAAACGTAAAAAATTAGATGAATATACGGAAACAGCATATTCTATATAAATTATTGGTGTAAAAAATGAATGATTAGGCGTAGAAAAGGGACTTTGCAAGCGTTATAATAAGTTTGCAGAGTCCTTTTCTTTGTATAGAAAAGGAGAAAAGAATGCAAAAAAGAAAAGATCATAAAGGGAGAGTGTTGAAAGACGGAGAAACCTATCGAAAAAATGATGGACTTTATATGTATCGTTGGATTGGTGGAGATAAAAAAAGACATGCGGTATATTGTTCTACATTAGAAGGCTTGCGTGAAAAAGAAAAAGAAATTCAGAATGATCTGCGGGATGGGATTCAACAAGGAAGCTCGAACATTACATTGAATGATGTCTATAAAATGTGGAAAAATGATAAGGTGGGATTAAAGCAAACTACTCGCAATAATTATATTTATATGTATGAGCATTTTGTTATGAATGATTTTGGAAACAGAAAGATAAAGGAAATCCGAAAATCAGATGTGAGAAGATACTATAATGGCATTGTGGATTCTAAGAAAATGTCAGTTGCAACATTGGAGAGTATTCATACGGTGCTTCATCAAGTATTTATATTAGCGGTTGAAGATGGTTATATTAGGATAAATCCTAGCGACTTAGTTTTAGGAGATGTGAAACGATCACATAACTTTGAAACACCTAAACGTCATGCTCTTACAATTCCGCAGCAAGAAGCTTTTGTTTCCTATATAAATAAAAGCGAAAAATATAAACATTGGCTTCCATTGTTTACATTCTTCTTGGGAACAGGATGTCGTGTATCAGAGGTGGTTGGGTTACGTTGGGAAGATGTTCATATGGATGAGAATTATATTGAAATTAATCACAATATGGTGTACTACCAGAGAGATAAAGGCAGGTGCTATTTTTCAGTAACATCACCAAAAACTACTGCAGGATACCGAATTATTCCAATGTTGCCAGAAGTAAAACAGGCAATTTTGAATGAGAAAAAGTATCAAGAGGAAGTAGGATTAACTTGTCAGGCATCAATTGATGGATATACAGATTTTATTTTCTTGAACAGAAATGGTTTTGCACATAATCCTCAGACAATCAATAGAACAATCAAACGTATAACTTTGGCATATAATGAAGAAGAAATAGAAAGAGCAGAAAGAGAACGTAGAGCACCAGTTTTACTGCCTAACTTTTCTTGCCATAATTTGCGACATACATTTGCTACAAGGTATTGTGAGAATGAAACAAACCTTAAAGTAATTCAGGAAATTATGGGACATAAAGATATCGCAACAACGATGGAAATTTATGCGGAAGCAACAAAAGAGGCGAAAGTTAAATCATTTGAAGATTTATGCGGTAAGATTAAAATTTCATAATAAGGGACGCACACCAACAACTGCACCACTTTTACACCAAATTGGTGGTAACTTGTAATAAAAGTTGTAGAGTTATATAAAAATGTAGATTATTAGAAGCTTGAAGAATAGAGAAGCGTAGAGGCAAATAGATATATATAAAATCTCGCTGCAAGCTCCCAACAATGAAGTCACAGGGCGCTGCTAAGAACGAAGCAAACAATGCTGCACAGGCAACTCCAGTAGCTGCAAAAGTAGTTGTTCCAGTAGAAGAAACAGCTGTCCCAGCGAAGGTTGAGATTGATTTCTCTAACGTAGAAGTAGAACCATTATTCGAAGATATGGTTGACTTCGAAACATTCAGCAAATCAGATTTCCGTGCTGTTAAGGTAAAAGAATGTGAAGCAGTTCCAAAATCTAAGAAGCTTCTGAAATTCCTTCTTGACGATGGTTCAGGCGTAGATCGTGTGATTTTAAGCGGTATTCATGATTACTACGAACCAGAAGAGTTAGTAGGAAAGACATTACTTGCAATCACAAACCTTCCACCACGTAAGATGATGGGAATTGATTCTTGTGGTATGATCATCTCCGCTACACACCTTGTAGAAGGAAGAGAAGGACTCAATGTTTTGATTCTTGATGATAAGATTCCAGCAGGAGCAAAACTGTATTAAGAGAAGAGTTTAAGCAGAAAAGTAGTAAGTAAAAATGCTAAAAAAGTAAGCCTTTAAGCCAAACTTAAGCCAATTGATGTATGGAAATATGCATTATATTTAAGAAAACAGAAAAGGTGATATTTTATTATGTAGATGAGAGAGAATGTTTGAGGACATTCTCTCTTGTTTTATAGCGGCTTGATATATTGCGACACTTTTCGAAGAATAATACAGATATTTCCTTATATATAGGTGTAAGAAAACGAGGAGTTTCCCAAAAAAGGGATATTAAGAAATAACCTATGTTTACCTGCTTGCAAAAATATAATATTCCAATTAGGGAGAGATACTACGAGATTATCATAGTATCTCTTTTTGATGCAAAACCCTATTACACATAAAATATTGATTAAAGCTATTGTATAGAGCATTAAATTATTTTAATTTGTTTGAATGGAATATTCGATACTCTGTTGGTAAAACATCATAATATTCCTTAAAAGCTTTAGAAAATTTACTTTGGCTTTCATACCCTACTTCTTTCGCAATTTCCTTTATACTTTTTGTTGTCTTCATTAGCAAATGAGTTGCCATTTTCATTCGGTGTTCTTTTATATGTGAGGCAATAGAAGTACCGTATACAGCTTTAAAGACGGACTTTAATGTAGTAGGATTGATAAGATATTTGCGTGCTGTTTCATCTATTGTTATCCGTTGGCTTATGTTATCTAAAAGGTATTTGTGTATATTGCGAACAATTTCAATTTGTTCAGATTGATATTCAGACAATCGTTTTTCTGTATCGAACGATAATTTACTTAGATACAGTAAGAGTTCTATCACTTTTATTTGCCAATACGCAAGTTGAAATTCTTTTGGCTGATGATAGAATGATGAAAAGATAGCGTCTGTTTCTTCATTGCCAATAAAAGCTGAAAAATTTCCATCTTTACAAAATTTATCAAGTATACTATTTCCTGTAATCCCAGTATTTTTTAATAATTCGGGCGGTTCTTCAGAAAGGGTATTTAAGTCAATATAAATGCTAATCCCCTCATAGTATTCATTAGGTAAAGTTATTGTAGAGTTAGAGCAATATTCCATTGTATGTAATGAAAAATCATGTTCACCTAAGTAAACGCTATTTCCATTAGACATTTTCCACCCAATTCTTCCCTTATGACAGTAATTGATTTCTAAAATATTTCTTAATGGCTCATGCGTATCAGTATGTTTGTTGCCAGTTAATGACATAAAAGCAAGCTTTATACCTTCGTATAAATCATAACTAACTATAGGATATTTATGAGAAAGTTCTTGAATACATTTTTCTAATGATGTGATTTTTTTGCTCATAATAATATTTACTCCTTGTGTTCAGGGCAGGTAATCATCAAAATCCTTTCAATCATTTTATGCAATAATACACTCTGCTCTGTATTTGCTGATTTATAGTAAACTTCTTTTCCTACACGTCTGCTAGATACTAAATCTTTGTTTCGTAACTCTCTAAGATGATGGGATATGGCAGGACTTGTCATTTTCATCATTGCAGATAGATTTAGAACACATTCCTCACAATGACATAAAAGCCAAAATAAACGAACACGTGTAGGGTCACTTAATTGTTTAAATAATTCTGAAACTATTTGAAAGTGTTGAATATCATTAAGCTGTTCTAATAACTCAGTATTATCTATTTCGTTATGATGATTATGTGGTAATTTCATATAAGACATATACGATCTTCCTTTCATTTTGCTCTGTTTAGAAATGTGTTTCGCCCATTTAGTAGGTAATCACATATCTCTGTTGACTTTAGGTTATAAGAGAATTATACTGCAGTCATAACAGTTAAACAAGTACTTAATTGTTGAATGGAAATAACAATTATGAAAGGAGATATTATAATGAAAAAAACTTACAAAATCGAAGTTGACTGTGCAAACTGTGCAAATCTTATGGAGGATGCAGCAAAAAAGACAGCTGGAGTAGCAAATGCAACTGTAAACTTTATGACACAAAAAATGATTGTAGAGTTCGAAGATGGAACAGAACCAAAAGCAGTTATGAATGATGTTTTAAAGGCTTGCAAAAAGGTAGAGCCAGATTGTGAGATTGAACTTTAGAAAAACGCACCCCTAAATATAAAAGGGGTGCAAATTTAAAACAAATATATGAATGATTAAACATATATAAAATAAATAGGAGGAATGGACTGTGAATAAAAAGCAGAAAAAAATGTTGACAAGAATTATTATTGCGGCAGTTATGATTATTGCTTTGAATTTGATACAGATAACAGGAATTGCGCAACTATTACTTTACTTGGCAACATATTTAATAATCGGCTATGATATTTTAAAGAAAGCAGGCAAAGGAATTATAAACCGACAAGTTTTTGATGAAAACTTTTTAATGGCGGTGGCAACAGTGGGAGCTTTTGCGCTAGCAATTTACTCAGGAAGTGGGGATTACAATGAAGCAATCGCTGTTATGTTGTTTTATCAAATTGGAGAATTATTTCAAAGTTATGCAGTTGGAAAAAGCCGAAAAAATATTAGCGCGTTGATGGATATTCGTCCAGATTATGCAAATATAGAAATTAATGGGAAATTAGAAAAAGTAGATCCTGATGAAGTTGGTGTTGATAGTACAATTGTTGTGCAGCCAGGAGAAAAAGTTCCATTAGATGGTATTGTAATAGAGGGTTCGTCAAGCCTTAATACAAGTGCATTAACAGGTGAGAGTTTACCTCGTGATGTAAAACAGGGGGATGAAATCATCAGTGGCTGTATCAATATGACTGGTGTTTTAAAAATTCAAACAACAAAAGAGTTTGGTGAATCAACAGTTTCAAAAATTTTAGAGCTTGTGGAAAATTCAAGTTCAAGAAAATCCAAATCAGAAAACTTTATCTCTAAATTTGCAAAGGTATATACTCCTGCAGTATGTTATGGAGCATTGGCATTGGCGTTATTACCACCGTTGGTGCAAATGTTGTTTTTAGGCCAAACAGCACAATGGGGAGTATGGATTTACAGAGCTCTGACTTTCCTTGTAATTAGCTGTCCATGTGCATTGGTTATCAGTATCCCACTTAGTTTCTTTGCTGGTATCGGTGGTGCTAGTAAAGAAGGTGTGTTGATTAAAGGTTCTAATTATATGGAAACTTTGTCAAAAGCAAAGTATGTCGTGTTTGATAAAACAGGAACTTTGACACAAGGTGTATTTGAAGTAAGTGCTGTTCATCACAATAAACTGGAAGAAAAGAAACTTTTGGAATATGCTGCTTTGGCAGAATGTGCATCTTCTCACCCAATCAGCAAAAGTTTGCAAAAAGCTTACGGGAAGGAAATAGACCGTAGCAGAGTTTCTGATATAAAGGAAATCAGTGGACATGGAATTATCGCAAAAGTAGACGGCAATGAGGTGGCTGCTGGAAATAGCAAGCTTATGAAAAAAATAGGTGTAGAGTATCATGATTGTCATAGAGTTGGAACAATCATTCACATGGCAATTAACGGAAAATATGCGGGACATATTGTAATTTCTGATATATTAAAACCTCATTCAAAAGAAGTGATTGCGGAATTGAAAAAAGCTGGGGTAGAAAAAACAGTAATGCTTACAGGAGACGCAAAACGCGTGGCAGACCAAGTGGCACAATCACTTGGGATTGATGAAGTATATAGCGAATTACTTCCAGCAGATAAAGTGTCAAAAGTAGAAGAATTACTTTCCACAAAAGCAGAGAAAGATAAACTAGCCTTTGTTGGAGATGGAATTAATGATGCACCTGTATTGACTCGTGCTGATATTGGAATTGCAATGGGTGCAATGGGTTCTGATGCGGCAATTGAAGCTGCAGATGTAGTCCTTATGGATGATGATCCACTAAAAATTTCTAAAGCAATCAAGATTTCGAGAAAATGTCTTAGAATTGTATATCAGAATATTATTTTTGCATTGGTTATCAAATTTGCATGTCTTGGATTAGGTGCAATAGGTATTGCGAATATGTGGTTTGCTATTTTCGCAGATGTTGGTGTCATGATTATTGCAATATTAAATGCTATTAGAGCATTAAAAGTGCATAATTTATAATTTAGATGAAAATGCAAAAACTTATTATAGAAGATTGCTTGCAATTGGTGGAATTTTTCAAGACGCTGGGAGATTCTACAAGACTAAGGATAGTGCTTGAATTAAAGACAAAAAGATGTGTTGGAGAATTAGCGGAAGAATTAGAGATGTCTCAGTCAGCAGTCTCCCACCAATTAAATATATTAAAAGCTAATGGTATAGTAAAAAGTCAAAGACAAGGAAAATACATTTATTATATAGTGCAAGATGAATATGTACAAAATGCTATTGAAAGATGCAAAATGCTGTTTGATAAGGAGTATTGTTTGTAATATTTAAGATTAAACAAGATGGATATAAGAAATGAATAGAAAGATGGAGTGATCCAGACATGGCGGTGGGAAAATCTCTTAGATTTTTTCACCGTTTTTAGTGGCTGACTTACTTTGGTAGTTAAGCGAGCTTGCGAGAGAACATCAAGCTCTCGTTATCTAACGAGGGGGAAAAATAAGAGACAATAGATATTATTAATTGAAAAACGATGTATTTACAAGGCAAAATCGCTTTTGACAGGGTGTTAGTTGAGAGGAACTCATTTAACACATAAAAATTAAACAAGACATAGGAAAGACAGTTGATTTCAAATAAGAAACTGATTGCCTTATTTGTGGAAATGTAAGTATTGGCAATTATTCAAACTCTATAATTTGATTATTAAGAATTCTTTGCCTAAATTCCGGTACTCGATTGGCGGATTTGGAAACGCAATAACAAACTGATAAAAAGAATGGGAGTTTTCTCGCTTTAATCGTTTTCAATAGTTCTGTAATGTCAACATTTACTGTTAGCCCAACATATGGATATGCCAGACTGTTAAAGTATTCAAAATGGTTTTTTCTTTTGTAATTTTCCATATCTAAATATTTGTAATTCATTTTTACCCTACTCTCTTTTCAATCGTACGTTATCTAATGTGCTATTTCAATTCTATCATAATTCCGGAAGTGTGAAAATAGAGAAATTAATCTATGTTTAAATAGATAAGATACTTCCGACGGTACAAAAAGAACTGGCAGAAAGACGAGAAAGTTTAAATACAGCCTGGAACAGTTAATGAATAGAGGGAGATTTTGACAAGGGAAGAAAAGAATTTATTCTGCCCTTATCATCACCTGCGTAATGTAGTCATCTTTAGAGGAAATAACAAAATCATTTAACCCAAGTTCAAAAGCATAGCCTTTTAAAGTCAGGCGGTTTTCTTTGGCAAAAGCAATCATTTTTTCATACAGATGAGGAAGATTGTCCCAACTCCCTTTCAAATATCCGCAGAGATACCGTCCTTTTGGCTTTAGCAGAGTGTCTTCTGCAGAAACGTTTTGCGGAGCGGGAGTAAATAATCCGTCATAATATGCAAATTCTTTTCTGCGAATCTTTTCTAAACTAATATAACTTCCTATTCCCATTCTGCACTGCTCAATACCCCATACGTTTTTTATATAAGAAAAAATGTGAGATAAGTCATTTTCGGAAAAAGAAAATGGGGTTACATAAAAATACTCTTCTTCACATTCGACCAAACGTATTTCCTCATTAGAAATGTTTTCGCAGAGTTCTATAAAGTGCTTTTTCTGTTGCAGAATTTCTTTGGTTTTTTGGAGATGTGAAATTTGTTTTTCTACTTCCCCGATTTTTTGTTCGGCCATTTTGATGAAGTCAGCGGGATTTGGGTTTTGTACATATGTCTTAATTTCATTTATACTCATATTTAATTCTTTTAGCATACGAATATATTCAAAATCAATACTTTGACGGGAGTTATAATAGCGGTATTGATTTTCCGATTTTTCCCAAGGAGAAAATAAATCAATTTCATCATAATAATGGAGAGTGCGTTTATTGACTTCGTGTAGTTTGGCGAATTGGGATGTAGTAAGAAATGTTGCGTTTTCTTTCATATAATTACTCCTAATTTAATATTGCTATAGTTTATTATACATGATTTATGATATAATGGACTACAGTAAAATAAATATAAAGAGGGAGTAAGTATGGACGCAAAAGAAAAACGAAAATTACACAGACAAAAAATGAAAGAAGAAGGAAAATATCATAATCAAAATAAGAAACCTAAAAAGAAAAATTCTATTTTCAGCACAATTGTTTTAATCATTGCTATTTGTGTGTTTTGTTTCTCGGCTTTTCAACTGTATCAGATTTTTTCTTCTTATAAAAAAGGAAATGATGAATACGATAAAATCAAAAATTTGGCAATTACTGTAGAGAAAACAGAGAAAGGCGAAGAGAAGTTTAAAGTTGATTTTAACAAATTGTGGGACATCAATCCGGATACAATCGGATGGATTCGTTTTGAAGAACCGTCAAGAATTAATTATCCGGTCGTACACAGTCATAATAATAAAGAGTATTTGACAAAACTTTTTGGTACAGGAAAAAACACATACGGTACTTTGTTTGTGGACAAAGATAACTCCGGAGATTTTCAGGATAAAAACACGATTATTTACGGACATCGTATGAAGAGCGGTTCTATGTTCGGACAGTTGGAAAAATATATGGAAGAATCATTTTATAAAGAACATCCGTATTTCTATATTTATACTCCTGACGGAAAAGAATCAAAATATCAGGTGATTTCGGCAGCGGTTGTAAAAGATACATCGAGAACATATACGAAAACTTTTCAAAATGATGAAGAATTTATGGATTACATAGATTATGTACGTTCTATTTCAAATTATCAGACGGATGCTGAAGTAACGAAAGATTCTCATATCGTCAGTTTGTCTACTTGTACAATCGACAGTAATGAGGATAGATTTGTGTTACAGGCAGTAAAAATCAGTGAGAGATAGGAGGAAATATATTGGAAAAATTGGAATATGAGGTGGGCGATGTAGTCAGATTAAAGAAAAAGCATCCTTGCGGAAGTTTTGAGTGGGAGATACTTCGTGTAGGTGCGGACTTTCGTTTAAAATGTACGGGCTGCGGTCACCAAATTATGATAGCACGAAAAATTGTGGAGAAAAACACGAGAGAATTGAAAAAAGGCTTGAAATAAATTTTTAAATATGGTAGTATATGAAATTGTGATATATTATATAAAATCCTTGTTCTCGCAGACGAGGACCAAAAGACCATAAGGAGGTAAAGACATGAACAAATATGAATTAGCTGTTGTTGTCAGCGCAAAAATCGAAGATGACGCTAGAACAGAAACAATCGAAAAAGTAAAAGAAGTGATTGCTCGTTTCGGTGGTAACGTGACAGACGTTGATGAATGGGGTAAGAGAAGATTGGCTTACGAAATTCAGAAAATGAAAGAAGGATTTTACTACTTCATTCATTTTGAATCTGATTCAACTGTTCCGGCAGAAGTAGAAAGCAGACTTCGTATCATGGAAAACGTAATCAGATTTTTGTGCATCAGACAGGACGCATAGAAAGAAGAAAGAGGCAATCGTATGAATAAAGTAATTTTAATGGGACGTTTAACAAGAGATCCTGAAGTCAGATACTCGCAAGGTGCGAACGCAACTGCAGTTGCCAGATATTCGTTGGCAGTTGACCGTCGTTTTAAGCGTGACGGAGAACCGACAGCAGATTTTATTAACTGCGTTTCCTTTGGAAAAACAGCAGAATTTGCTGAGAAATATTTCCGTCAAGGATTAAAAGTAGTTGTAACGGGACGTATTCAGACAGGAAGTTACACGAATAAAGACGGAGTAAAAGTATATACAACAGACGTAGTTGTAGAAGAACAGGAATTTGCGGAAAGTAAAGCGGCAAGTGAGAACAGTGGTTATCAGGCGAGTCCTATGCCGTCACCAAGTGCAGACATTGGAGATGGATTCATGAATATTCCTGATGGAATTGATGAAGAATTACCATTCAGTTAAAGAACGATTTATTAACGTAGATATACATTACAGGGTAATGAGAAGAAATTAGGAGGTAAATAAAATGGCTTACGATAAAGGTAACAAAGCAGATTCTCCAATGAAGAGAAGAGGCGGACGCAGAAGAAAAAAAGTTTGTGTATTCTGTGGTAAAGAAAACAACGAAATCGACTACAAAGATGTAGCAAAATTAAGAAAATACATCTCTGAAAGAGGAAAAATTCTTCCTAGAAGAATCACAGGAAACTGTGCAAAACACCAGAGAGCGCTTACAGTGGCAATTAAGAGAGCAAGACATTTAGCATTAATGCCATACGTTCAGGACTAATTAAAGTATAGAGAGTTATGATAGAGAAATCTGTCATAGCTCTTTTTTAGAATTTAAAAAGACTCATCTTACCTTTTCCATAAAAGTATTGTAGAAAGGGTATAGAAAAAGAAGGGAGAGGAAGTATAATGAAAAAAGCAGTATTGATTTGGGAAATGCCTCTGATACCGGGAACGCCGAGTAATCCTATATCACATATTCTGTATCACAAAACGGCAGAAAGATATGCGGAGAGATTTACACAGTTCTGTAAAGAAAATAGTTTGGATTGGTGTATAATTTTAGATGAAACGCATGGAGATGTGGAGAAGTTACTCCAGAATGAAATAGATATGCTGGTTTTTGCACCGGGAAGAAGAAGCCGTTCTTTTGCATATAATAAGGAATTGAAGGAAACCTCTGTTCCTATTTATATGCTTACTGAAGAGGAATATCAGAATGGAAGGTTTGAGAAATGGTTAAATATTTAAAAAAGCGGAAACGAAAATACATTTTCGTGCAAAGTATAGATGAAAATATAAAGTTAAAAAAACTTTTTCATAAAAATGATAGTTTTTCTGTTCAAAAGCAGGAAACTATTGTATAATATAGCAAGGTATGACAACCTAACTTTAGGAGAGGAGAAAGAAAATGAACAAGTTTACAAAAGGAACAGCACGTTTTGGAGCAACTTTGCTCACAGCGGTGTTGACAATGTCTTGTTTCTCACCATTAGCTACAGCGAATGCAAGCATAGATGTGAGAACACAATCCCAGACGCAGATGAGTTCGGACAAAGAAGTTGTATATGTGAATACAGTGAACAATGCAACAGAACGTACACAGAACTTTGATGCAAACTGGAAATTTTATTTAGGTGATGCAGGAAGCGCACAGACAAGTAACTTTGATGACTCTAAGTGGAGAAATATTTCTTTACCACATGATTACAGTATCGAGCAGGAATATTCAAAGCAAATGGAAGCAGAGAGTGGATACCTTCCGGGAGGAACTGGTTGGTACCGTAAACACTTCACTGTAGGCAATGAATTAAAAGGTAAAGAAATCCGCCTTGACTTTGACGGTGTTTATATGAATTCAACTGTTTATATTAACGGTGAAGAATTAGGAACACACCCATACGGATACACACCATTCTCATTCGATTTGACAGACCACATCAAATTCGGTGAAGAAAATGTTATTGCAGTTAAGGTTGACCATAAAACACCTTCGAGCCGTTGGTATTCAGGAAGCGGTATTTACAGAAGCGTGAACTTAACAGTGACAGACGCTGTAAATGTTGCTTTAAACGGAACAAAGGTAGAAACACCTGAACTTGCAACAAATAAGACAACAGTAAAAACAACAGTAAAAACAACAGTGGAAAATGACGGAAAAGAAGCGAAAGACGTTGTTTTAACACACAAAGTTTTTGAAAAAGGTAAGCCATCTGCTGTTATTGGAGAAACAACAACACAAAAAACTACAGTTCAGCCGAATAACAAAGCAGATATTAATGCTGAATTTACTGTAAGCAACCCCAAATTATGGGACATTGAAAATCCAAATCTTTACACTGTACGCACAGAAGTAAAAGTGGGAGATAAAGTTGTTGATACATACGACACAGAATATGGTTTCCGTTACACAGAATTTAATAAGGATAGAGGATATTACTTAAATGGAAAACCTGTAAAATTAAAAGGTGTTTGTATGCACCATGACCAAGGCGCTTTAGGTGCAGTGGCAAACCGTCGTGCAATTGAACGTCAGGTTGAAATCTTACAGGAAATGGGATGTAACTCTATCCGTGTGACACACAATCCGGCTGCACAGCATTTAATTGATGTTTGTAATGAAAAAGGTATTTTAGTTGTGGAAGAAATCTTCGACGGATGGCACCATGCTAAAAACGGAAATACGGAAGACTTTGCAAAATACTTTAATAAGCAGATCGGTAAAACAGAACTTATTGGTGCAACATCTACTATGACATGGGCTGAGTTTTCTTTAAAAGCTACTTTAAAGAGAGATCAGAACGCACCATCTGTTATTATGTGGTCTTTAGGAAATGAGATTCAGGAAGGCGCTGGATATAGTGATTATGATGAAAAAGTACCTGATTTAATTAAATGGGCGCAGGATGTAGATACAACGAAAGAATTAACTATCGGAAGTAATCAAGTAAAAAATGAGCCGACTAATAGTGGGGATACAGAACATTCTAAAGTTGCTGATAAAATTACTGCAGCTGGCGGAAGTTCAGGAACAAACTATACTAAAGGAAATGGTTACAATGATTTAAGAAGGAAACATCCTGACTGGAAGATCTATGGTTCCGAAACTGCATCTTCTATTAACAGCCGTGGCGTATACCATACAAAAGGACAAGACAACAATACACAGGAATTAACTTCTTATGATAAATCAGCAGTTAGTTGGGGTGCATTGGCAAACGATGCTTGGTACGATGTAGTTACCCGTGACTTTGTTGCCGGAGAGTATGTGTGGACAGGATTTGATTATATCGGTGAACCGACTCCATGGAACGGTACAGATGCAGGGGCAAAAGGTAAATGGCCTTCACCAAAGAACTCATTCTTCGGTATTATTGATACAGCCGGAATGCCAAAAGACTCTTACTACTTATATCAGAGCCAGTGGAATGATAAAGTAAATACACTTCATGTATTACCTACATGGAATAGAGAAGAAATTCAATTAGACAATGGTAATGCGGAAGTAGTTGTTTACTCGGATGCTCCAAAGGTTGAATTATGGTTAACTCCAAAGGGAAGCACGGAAGCAAAAAAAGTTGGGGAAGAACAGACAATAACAAAGAAAACAACATCTGTTGGGCATAGTTATTATGAAAATGGAGATACAAAGAAACTTTATCGTACATGGAATGTAAAATACGAAGAAGGTACATTGGAAGCAAGAGCATTCGATGAAAAAGGAAATCGTATTACAGATACAAAGGGACGTGCTTCTGTAACAACAGCAGACAAAGAAGCAAAATTACAGGTAAAAGCAGACCGCAGTGAAATTAAAGCAAACGGAACTGATTTATCTTACTTACAGATTGATGTAGTAGATGCAAAAGGCAATATCGTTCCAAATGCAGACGATAAAGTAAAAGTTGAAGTAACAGGTGACGGAACTTTAGTTGGTTTGGACAACGGCTGGCAGACAGACCATGACTCTTACAAAGGAACAGAACGTAGAGTTTACAACGGTTCAGGAATTGCTATCGTACAGTCAACAAAGAATGCGGGAACAATCAATGTAAAAGTTTCGGCAGAAGGACTTGGAGAACAAACAGTTACTTTAAAAACAACAGCAGATACAACAGGCGGACAACAGCAGGTTGTTGTAGATAGTTTCTTTATGGAAAAGAATTACTATGTAAAAGTCGGAAATCAACCAAGTTTACCGGAAACAATCGAAGTGAGATATTCTGACGGAAAGAAAGAACAGAAAGCAGTTAAATGGGATACAATCACAGATGAACAGGTAAATAAAACAGGTGCATTTACAGTGAACGGAACTGTAGACGGCAAACATAAAGTATCTGTTAGAGTGAATATGATTGACGAAGTAGGCGGATTATTAAATTATTCTACAGCAGTACCTGTAGGAACTAAACCTGCATTACCGGAATCAAGAACAGCATATTTAAGTAACGGTGAAGTGATGGATGTTGCATTCCCTGTTAAATGGGAAGACAAAGACGCTTCTGTATATAATCAAGTTGGAACGGTTACCGTAAACGGAACAGCAAACGTATTAGGTAAAGAGGTAACAGTAACTGCAACAGTGCGTGTGGCTAATAAAGATGTTGCAATCGGAGACAGTGTTTCAGGACAGGCAAGTATTTTGAAACAGGATATTCCTGAAAATATGCAGTCAGATACTTTATCAGCGATCAAAGATGGCAAAATAGAAAAAGATGCTAACCTTGACGGCGGAAAAAATGAAAGTGTGTGGACAAACTTTAAAAACTCAAATGACGGAAATGATAATAAAGCTGAAATTACATTTGGATATGATACACAGCAGGTTATCGGAGAAATTGTAATTCATTTCTTTAAAGATAGTTACAGTGCAAGATTCCCAGATGCAAATACAACCAAAATTTCTGTTTCTGAAACAGAAAATGGTCCATGGATACCTGTAGAAACAACAGAGCAAATCGGCACAGAGAAAAATGATATTAAACCATACACATACAAATTAAATGCGCCGGTTTCAGCAACATTTGTGAAATTTGAAATAACAAATAAAGACGAGCAGTTAGAGGGACGTAAACCATGTACAGGTATTACAGAAATTGAATTAAAGAAAGCAACCACTTCCTTTAAGACAAATACGACTGCTGCATTAAGCAAATTAACAGTAAACGGTGTTGAGTTGACAAAACAACAACTTGCATCAGGAAAATATACAACATCTGCAATCTTAGCAGAAGTGAAAGCAGAAGCAAAAGATAACGCAGCCGTAACAGTTCTTCCAAAGAATACAGACAATCAGATTAAAATTATCATGGAATCAGAAGACCACAAAACAACAAATACATTTACAATCTTCTTAAATGATAAAGACCCTGATGTATATTATCCAAACGAAGACATTACACCATCAGCGCCGTTCTCATTACCAAGTCCGGATGCTCATGAAGGTGATGTTAGATATGTCTTGGATGGAGATGTAGATACGCACTGGCATACAAACTGGCGTAATGGTGCTACAGCAAGTGATATTAAGAATCGTGAAATTACATTAACATTAAAAGAAGCAACTACAATCGATGCAATGAATTATCATCCTCGTGTATATGGTGGTGGAAATGGTCGTGTGACAAAATATAAAGTTTTATATAGTGTGGACGGCACAACATTTAAAGACACAGACGTATGTGCAGAAGGAACAATTTCAAAAGATAAAGCAGACTGGACATTACTTACATTTACAAAACCGGTAAAAGCAAAAGCATTCAAATTAATCGGTGTTGAAACATATTCTGACCAAGCAAATGGTATGAATAAACATATGGCAGTTGCTGAGTTACGTTTAAGAATGCACAGAGAAACAACAGATATTTCTGATGCGGCAAACAAAGTAACAATCGACCCTATTGCAAAACAGAAAGTGGATGTTGTAGATGAAAAACATCCTGTAGAACCACAGGTAACTGTAAAACAGAATGGAAAAGCCTTAACATACGGTATTGATTACAAAGTAAGTTACGCAGATAATACAAAAGAAGGTACTGCAAAAGCAATTGTAACAGGTATTGGAAAATACTCAGGAACATTGGAAACTACTTTTGCAATCGAAAAGAACCCTGTAGTTTTAACAAGCATTGCAGTAAAAACATCACCAAAAACAGATTACCATGTAGGTGATACATTCAATCCGGAAGGATTAGTATTAAGTGTATTCTATAGTGACAATACATCATCAGAAGTTGCTTACACAGCAGAAACAAAAGATAAATTTACATTTGCACCTTCTTTGGAAACAGCCTTAAAAGAAACTGACGAAGTTGTAACAGTAACTTATGAAGGTAAAACAACAGAAGTTAAAGTAAATGTAACAGAAAAACAGGAATCTGCTGTAAGAAAAGCATTAGAAGAAAGAGTAAAATTTGCTCAGACAATTACTTCAAACGGATACACAGCAGATAGTTACAGTGCATTTAAAGCAGTATTAAAAGCAGCGGAAGAAACATTAGCAAATGAAAATGCTACAGACGCTCAGTTGCAGTCAGCATTAGATAACTTAAATGCCGGAATTAACGGATTAAAAGAGGAATCGGTAAAACCAAATCCTAATCCAAATCCAAATCCGGATGAAAATGGCGACCGCGATGAACTTCGTGCAAAATTGCAGAAATTCTATGATGAATGCTTAGCATACTATAAAGAAGGAAACTATTCTAAAGACAACTGGAAAGTTTACGAAGATGCAATGGCACAGGCTAAAGCAGTGCTGGATAACGAAAATGCAACAGAAAAAGAATTGAAAGATGCACTTTCAGACTTAATTAATGCAACAAAACGCTTAAATGATGAAGGAAAGGCTGAAGGACAAAATCCTCCAACACCACCGACAAGCATTGAAACAGGCGACCAGGCACCAATCACAATGATTGTTGTGTTAATGGTAGTTGCAGTTGTAGCAATCGTTGGTATCGTTGTTTACAAAAGAAAAAAGAGATAAGTTGTAAAAACTAGATAGAAAAATCCCGTTTCAGAAATGGAACGGGATTTTTTTTGAACAGTATTTGAAAAACATATAATCCTATGTTATAATCAGAACGTTATTTTCGCAAAAAGGAGGGAAGGGAAAAAGTAACTTATTAATTCAAATTTTAAAGACAACAAAAGGAGAAAAGCAAAATGAAATTTATGAAAAAATTACTTGCGGTAACACTTGCTTTCGGTATTGTTTTAAGCGGAGCAAGTCTTACTACTGGCGAGGCAGCAACAGTTAAGGCAGCAGAAGAACAGAACTTGAAAAGTGTTTTCTCAATCGATGCGGGAAGAAAATACTTTAGTGTAGACCAGTTAAAAACAATTATTAATAAAGCATACCAGAACGGTTACACAGACGTTCAAATTTTATTGGGAAATGATGCTCTTCGTTTTTATTTAGACGATATGTCATTAGAAGTAAATGGAACATCATATGCCAGCGATGCGGTGAAAAATGCTCTTACAGAAGGAAATAATGAGTATTACAAAGACCCTAATGGAAACGCACTTACACAGGCTGAAATGGATGAAGTTCTTGCATATGCAGAATACAGAGGATTAAATGTCATTCCGGTTATCAACAGCCCTGGACATATGGACTCTATCTTAACAGCAATGGAAAAATTAGGAATTGAAAATCCACAGTTTGACGGTTCTATCCGTACAGTAGATTTGAATAATGACAAAGCGATTGCATTTACAAAAGCATTAATCGGAAAATATGCAAAATATTTTGGCAATAAAGGCTGTGAAATTTTCAACTTAGGTTGTGATGAATATGCAAACGACAAAAACACAGGTGGCTGGGCAAACTTACAGAAAACAGGTTTGTATAGAAAATTTGTAACTTATGTAAATGATTTATCTGCTATGGTAAAAAAAGAAGGAATGAAACCAATGTGTTTCAATGACGGTGTTTACTACAAAAGTACAGAGGAATTTGGAACATTTGATAAGGACCTTATTATTTCATACTGGACTTCAGGATGGTGGGGATATGATGTAGCAAAACCAATTTATTTTGCAAATAAGGGTCACAAAATTTTAAATACAAATGATGGTTGGTACTGGGTAATTGGAAACTATGATAAAGCAGAGCATGGAAACGGATATATCTATGACAATGCGGTTAAAAATATCAAAGAAAAAGACTTTACTTCAGTAACTGGTGCAAAACCGGGAGAAAATATTGCAATCATCGGAAGTATGCAGGCTGTATGGTGTGATTATCCGGAAGAAGTTTACGAAGAAGATAAAGTTCTTGGACTTATGGATTTATTTTCTACAACACATGGAAAATATTTAGTTCGTCCAGCAGATTATACAAAAGTAGATGAAGCAATCGCTAAAATTCCTTCTGATTTAAGTGTATATACAGAAGAAACAGTAAATGCTCTTAACACAGCAAAAGATGCTGTTGTAAGAAATAAAAGAGTGACAGAACAGGAAGTTGTTGACGGATATGCAGATGCAATCTATGCAGCAATCGATGCTTTAGTTTACAAAACAGCAGATTATACAAAAGTAGATGAAGCAATCGCTAAAGCAGAAGCGTTAAATAAAGCGGATTACAAAGATTTCTCAGCAGTAGAGAAAGCAATCAAAGCAGTAAAACGTGATTTAGACATTACAAAACAAGCAGAAGTAGACGCTATGGCAAAAGCCATTGAAGATGCTATCGCAGCATTAGAGAAAAAAGCACCTACTACAAGCGGAACAACAAATGGGACAACAAACGGTGGAAATACAACAGATGGTACATCTGATACAATTAAAACAGGTGACACAACAAACATGACATTATGGTTCATGATGTTAGTTGTATCTGCAGGTTTAGCAGGAATGTTCTACGCAAGAAAACGCAAAGAAAATAGATAAATATTGAAAGGATGTAGTAAAAAATAACCAAATACTACGTCCTTTTTTTGTGTATTTTATCATATATCATATAGCGGTGATGTTTGATATAATCCATAGATAGTGAAAAGTTATGTAAAATAGAAAGAGAAAGGGAAAAGTATATGAAAAAGAAACAAGTAGTAAGTGGATTGCTATCAGCTGCCATGATTATGAATGTAGCATTGGTTGATATGGGACCTGTACAGGCAGCTACACAGATGAATTTAGCACGTGGTTGCTCAGTTGTGGCAAGTAATGTGGAAGATGCTAATCATGGGGCGGAAAAAGCCGTTGATGGGAAAATGGATACATGGTGGGGGACAGCAAAAGATAAACATTTAAATGAAAATATAGAGGTGACTCTGAAAAAACCTACAAAGGTAAAGCAAGTTAAGGTGTTTTTTGAGAGAACAGACTCAGAATCTAATATCAAAAAATTTAAGGTTGAGTTAAAAAAAGCGGATGGGACATATCAAGTTATAAAAGAAGATGTTGATGATGCAAAAGCAAAGCAAGAAATAACCATTGATATAGAGCAACCAGTAGAAACAACAAAAGTAAAAGTAACTGTAATGGAAGCAGACGGGGGAAAAAACAACTGGAAAAATATTGGCGTTAGGGAAATTGAAGTATATGGCGAAGAAAGTGATATTGAAGCGACAGAAAATAAAAACCATATGAAAACGGCTACAATAACAGTATCTTCACAGGAAACAAATGATTTGGGACCTGATAAACTTAAAGACGGAAAATTAGGAAAACCGAACCGCTGGGCAAGTGCAGCACATACATATCAGAATCAGTGGGTTAAAGCAGAACTTGCAAAACCGACAATGGTTAAAGAAGTAAAGTTTAACTTATTTGAACGAGATGTAAATCCAATGCCTTCTAATATTAAAGCATTTGATTTGAAATATACGGATTTAAATGATAAAGAACATACAGTAAGAATTAATAATACAAAAGAAAATAATAAAAAGGGATATACAACAGAACTTAAACATATCTTCACAGAGCCTGTTTGTATTAAAAAAATGGAACTCTCAGGATTTGATGTAGAAGTTGCTATTACGGGTGATAACGGTTACAACAACATTAGTATAGAAGAAATTGAATTATATTCAAATCAACAGACACAGCCTCCTACAGAAAACACATTAGACAGTGTTATTGCAGGATTAAAAGGCGGAACAGTTGAAAAAGATGCGACAAAGTTTACATTACCGACAGTACCAGAAGGATTTACAATTAAAATCAACGGTGCGGACTTTGAACAGATTATTGCAAAAGACGGTAAAGTACAGCATCCATTGACAGATAAGTTAGTGAAAGTTTCTTTTGAAGTTGCAGACAGCAAAGAAAATAAAAAAGTTACAGGTGATTATGATTACACTGTAAAAGGACTTCATGAAACTGTAGAAGGAAAGAACGCAAAACCGGTTGTAATTCCGGAAATCCAAGAATGGTATTCTAATTCAGACAAAAAAGTAAGCACAGATAAATTAACAAAAGTTGTTTACAACGATGAAAAGTTAAAACCGATTGTAGAAGAGTTTGTAAAAGACTACAAAGATTTCTCCGGAAAAACATTGACAGTTTCTAAAGGGGAAGGACAAGCAAACGCATTTAACTTTACGCTCAAAGCACCTGATGAACTTCTTGGAGAAGAAGGCTATAAAATGGACATCAAAGAAGACCGCATCAATGTGGATTCTGTAAGTGTCACAGGAAATATGTACGGTATGCAGACTGTTTTACAGATGTACAAAGAGAATAGCAAAGAATACAAAGTAGGACAGATGCGTGACTATCCTCGTTTCCAGACTCGTGGTTTGTTGCTTGACGTGGCTAGAAAACCGATTTCTTTAGAGATGATGAAAGAAATCACAAGAACAATGCGTTACTATAAAATGAATGACTTCCAAGCACATTTATCAGATAACTATATTTTCTTAGAAAATTATGGTAAACATGATAAGGAAAATGAAGCGTTTAAGGCGTATGAAGCATTCCGTTTGGAATCAAGTTTAACAAATGATAAAGGAGAATCTCCTACAGCAAAAGATTACTCTATTTCTAAGAAAGAATTTAGAGAATTTATTCAGGAAGAACGTGCGCTGGGAATGAAAGTCGTTCCGGAGATTGACGTACCTGCTCATGCTACATCCTTTACAAAAGTTTGGCCTGAATTAATGGTAAAAAATCAAGTTTCTTCATTGAATGCTAAGCGTCCGTTAATTGACCATTTTGATTTAACAAATCCAAAAGCGGTAGCTAAGATTGAAGAAATTTTCGATGATTATACAAAAGGGGAAAATCCGACATTTGATAAAGATACAACAGTACATATCGGTGCAGACGAATTTTTATACAACTATAAATCTTACCGTGACTTTGTAAACAAATTAGTTCCTCATGTGAAAGAAACGAATCCGGTTCGTATGTGGGGTGGTTTGACATGGATTAAAGACAATCCTGTAACACCGATTAAACCGGAAGCAATTGAAAATGTCGAAATGAACTTGTGGTCTAGTGATTGGGCAGACGGAATTGAAATGTATGACATGGGATATAAATTAATTAATACAATTGATAACTATGGTTATATGGTTCCGGACGGAAGTAAGACTAGAAAAGATGCTTACGGTGACTTACTAAATGTAAACAGAGTTTTTGACAGTTTTGAAGCGAGCAAAGTAAAAACAAAACGTAACGGTTATCAGTCTGTTCCTTCAGGGGATGACCAGATGTTAGGAGCGGCATTTGCAATTTGGAGTGATAACATTGATAAGAATGCTTCAGGTTTGACAGAGTCAGATTTATACTGGAGATTCTTTGACGCTTTACCATTCTATGCAGAAAAAACATGGGCAGCAACAGGTAAAGAAAAGGGAACTGCCGATAAATTAGCAAAACTTGCTCAGGATAAAGGAACAGGTCCTAATACAAATCCATATTATCAGGAAGATAAAAAAGGCGATAATTATGCAGAGTATAAATTTGAAGGAAATTTAAATGACTCTTCTGAAAACAAACGTAACCTTGAAAATGGTAAAAATGCGGAAGTAAAAGACGGAGCACTACATTTGAAAGATAAAGAAAGTTATGTAACATCTCCTATTGAACAGTTGGGAAATGGAAATGCACTTTCATTTGACATCAAATTAGATAAACCTTCAAAACCGGGCGATATTATTTTTGAAGAAACAGCGCCATACGGAACACATGATATTCGTGTGATGAACAATGGAAAACTTGGATTTACAAGAGAATTATATGATTACTACTTTGACTATGAACTTCCTGTTGGAAAACAGGTGAACATTCAGATTGTCGTTCGCCAGCAGAGTGCGAAATTGTATGTGGACGGACAATTTGTCAGCGATGCAAAAGGTAGATTCTTCCATAATAATATGGTAAAGAAAGATAATATTTCTCATGCAACATTTGCACTTCCATTGGAAAGAATCGGTTCAAAATCTGATTCAATTGAAGCAGAAATTGACAATGTTGTTGTGACAACAGCGCCGGAAGTAAAAGATGAGTACAACAAATCAGCATGGACAGGTAAGACAAACTCAGAAACATTAAATGGTGGCGATAAAGAAGGAGAAATCACAAAGGCATTTGATAAAAAAGCAAATACACACTGGCACTCAAACTGGAATGGTGCTACAGATAAAGTAGAAAACATTGACGGTAAAAAAGGAAACTTAAATGAAATCTGGGCAGAAATTGATTTCCATAAAGGTTACACAATCAATCAATTCTCATTCACACCGAGAACAGATACAAACAGCGGTTATGTAACAAGAGCGTCATTATATGTGAAAAATTCTGCTAATGGCGAATGGAAAGAAGTTGCCAAAGACCAGAAATTTGCAAATAATGGTTCAAAGAAAACATTTACATTCGATGAACAGGAAGTATTTGGAGTAAAATTTGTAGCAACACAGTCAAGTGATGGTTGGGTAACTGTATCAGAATTTGATATGGCAAATGCACCACAGAAAACATACACTGTGTTTGTACAGGCAGAAGAAGGCGGTAGAGTAGAAGGCGGCAAAGATGTTGCGGCAGGAGAAAATGTAACGGTAAAAGCAACTGCAAATGAAGGATACAGATTTGCAGGCTGGTACAATTCTTTAGGAACAAAAGTTTCTGATGTGGCAGAGTATACATTCAAAGTAACAGGAAACACTGCTTTAACAGCAAAATTTGAAAAAACAGATGCGCCTGTTGACCCTGTAGAAAAATATACAGTAACAGTACAGTCGGCAGACGAAACAATGGGAACAGTTTCCGGCGGCGGAGAATTTAACAAAGGCGAAAAGGCAACTGTAACAGCAGAAGCAAAAGAAGGATATAAATTTGTAAACTGGACAGTAAACGGAGTGGAAGTAAGCACAGATGCAGCGTACACATTTGAAGTAAAAGAAAAAGTGGACTTAACTGCAAACTTTAAAAAGGTAGAAGAACAAAAACCGGAAAAACCTTCAAAAGATGCTTTGCATGATGCTTTGGCAGCAGCAGGAAAACTGAATGAAAAGGATTATACAGCGGACAGTTGGAAAGTATTTGCGGATGCATTAAAAGACGCACAGAAAGTATATGATAATGAAAATGCAACAGAAAAAGAAATTGCAGATGCATTAAAGGCGTTAAAAGATGCACAGGATAAACTTGTAAAGGCGGATACAGAAAAACCGGAAAATCCACAGAATCCACAAAACCCACAAAATCCGGAAACACCTGATAATAAACCAAATCAGAAACCGAATACAAAACCAAATAAACCTGTGAAAACAGGAGATGAAGCGCCAATTCTTCCGTTGACAGCAACAATTGCGGGACTTGGAGCAGCAATAGCACTTCTGTTTAAGAAGAGAAGATAGTTTGAGGAGAAAAGGATGAAAAATCGAGTATTTAAAACAATATTATGCTCGGTGCTTGCGTTTGGGTTAGTTAGCCCGAACGCATTTCCTGTTTATGCTGAGAAACCAGTAAAAACGGATTTGGCTACCGGGTTAAAAGATTATTGGAATTTTGATTCCCTAACAAGTAGTAAAGGCGATAAAACAACTGCAACATTACATGGAAATGTAAAAGTTGTAGAAAGTGGAGATGCGGTTTTCGGAAAGGTTCTTCGCTTCGGAGCCGGAACAGATAATTATTTGAGATTGAACGATTATATTAATACGGGAAGCGGTTCGACATCTTTCTCTATGTGGTATCGTTATGATACATCTATTACGGGAGATGATGCGAATAAGTCAGCGGTTCTATTACAGCATGAGGGAGAGGGACGTTCCGTTTTAACTCTTAAAGGAGATGGAAAATATAATACATATCTTAATGGACAGGATGTTTCATCGAAAAAATCGGTGGCAAAGGGACAGTGGCAGCATATTACCGTAACATTTGACCAGAAAGCGAAAAAAGTTAAATATTACATTAACGGTGAGTTGGCTGGAGAACAGAATTTAGGAAATAATTCGGTTAATAAAGTTCTTTCATTAAGATTAGGTTCTCATAAGAATGAAGCAAGTATAGACCCACACCCAATGCGTGGAGATGTAGACGAATTTTGTGTATACAATAAAGTCTTAACGGATGAGGAAGCAAAAGCGTTATATAATGAAAAAGCACAAGAATTAAATAAAGTTAGTTTAACAGTAAACTTAGATGAAGTAAATCGTACAATTGAGCCGGACTCTATTTTTGGTATTAACCACCGTTATGCTTTCAACGGATATGGAACATTTGACTCTAAGACAATGAAAATAAAAGAAGATTTCAAAGAGTTATATGAAAATGCAGGATTTGGTTCAATTCGTTATCCGGGAGGAACGATTTCAAACTTATTCAATTGGAAAACCACTTTAGGTCCAAAGGAAAGCCGTAAAAAACAGATTCATGGATTTTACAATTCGGGAAGTCAAGCAGGTATTGAGGCAAACTTTGGAATTAAAGAAATCGCAGACTTTGCAGATGACGTAAATTCAGAAATTGTATATGTATACAGTTTAGGACGTGGAGGTAAAATGGATGCCGCTGATTTAGTAGAATACTTAAATGCTAAAGTAGGAACAAACCCAAATGGCGGTATCGACTGGGCAAAGGTTCGTGCGAATAACGGACATGAAAAACCATACAATGTACGTTATTTTGAAATCGGAAACGAAATGCAGCAGGCATTTGGCAAGGATAATGATGGAAAAACATCTCAAGGATATTGGACGGATTATGTGGAAGGCGGATCAGAGAAAGCCTACACAGAAGGCGGAACCGCAAGTTTTGTACAGAGATACGCTGTTGATGAAGAAAACTGGAATAAAGTTGCATCAAGAACAGACGGAAAACCGAATTTAGTTAGGTATTTAAGATATGCAAATGTAAATCCAGGAAAAATGGAAAACGGAAAAATTGTTGCCGACCCTGATTTTAAAGCGGTAAATGACGGAGTAAAAGTCTTTGTAGGAGTAGATGGAAATTTACAACCATGGACTGTTGTAGATTCTTTTGCAAATTCGGGAGCAAATGATAAACACTGTGTTGTTGATTACAGTACAGGAGCAATTCGCTTTGGTGACGGAAAACACGGTAAAATTCCGGAAGCAAACCAGAATGTGTATGCTACATACAGCGTGGAACGAGATGGATTCATTGATGTATCAAAGGCGATTAAAAATACAACAGATAAAATCAATGAAATCGAAGGTACATCACACGAGGCAAAAGTTTATACAAGTTATGAATCCAAAGGTTTTATTACTCGTATGAATAACTTAAATGCAAATGATTGGTATGACGGAATGACTATACATCCGTATTCAAGTACTGTACAGGGAAATACTTCTGAAGCATTTTATGATGATGCCATGAAGAAAGCAGAAACAAATGGTATTCATCATGTGGAGAACTATGTAAATATGTTACCAAAAGGTAAAGTGCCGGTTATTAGTGAATATGGTATTTTCAGAAATACACAGCCACAAGTTCGCTCACAAACTCATGCTGTATACATTGCAAAAGTTTTGATGGAATATGTGCGTTTAGGAAGCCCTTATATTCAGAAACACTGTTTGTCAGACTGGTATAGTGATGGGGGAGATTTACTTGGACCAACACAGCAGGCTGTTATTCAGGTTGTTCCTCAGGCTGGGGCAGATACAAAAACAGGAGAAGGAGAATTTAAGTTCTTCTCTACACCATCGGCTCATGTATTTGAAATGTTAAATGCAGGATTTGGAGAAAACATCGTAGATGCTCAGTTTAATCGTGTGCCAACAATGAACAATGGAGTAAAAACTTTATCTGCTCTTGCAAGTAAAGACGCTTCTGGAAATGTTTATGTGGCTATGGTAAACGTTGACCGCCAAAATGACAGAAAAGTTACTTTGAATATACCGAACTACGACTTAACAGGACGTAAAGTTGAGTTACAGACATTAAGTTCAAAAACAATTACAGACGAAAATTCATTGGAAAAACCAGACAATGTAAAAATTAACAAAACAGAAATGGTATTGGAAGAAAACCAGAGTATTACGTTACCAAAACATTCATTTGTTGTGGCAAAAATCTGTAATAATGTAGATAAAACAAATTTACAGAATAAAGTTGATGAAATTAATGGTTTGAATAAAGATAACTATATTAATTTTGAATCTATCGAAGAAACTTTAAATAAAGCAGAAACTGTTTTAAATGATATGTTTGCTACTCAGACAGAAGTTGATGAAGTTCTTAAAGAATTAACAGATGCTCAGAATAAACTTGTTTTGAAAAAAGCAGATTATACAAAGGTAGATGAAGCAATCAGCAAAGCGGATGCTTTGAATAAAGATGAGTATGTTGATTTCAGCGAGGTAGAACAAGCGATTAAAGCGGTTGTCCGTGATTTAGATATTACAAAACAGGCAGAAGTAGATAAAATGGCAGAAGCAATTGAAACAGCCATTAAAAACTTGAAACGTAAACCGGACAATAAACCGGATGATAAGCCGGATAACAAACCTGATGTTAAACCAGATGATAAACCGGATGGTAAACCTCAGCAAAAACCAAGCAACAAACCGAATACAAAACCAGATACAACTAATAAACCTGTGAAAACAGGAGATGAAGCACCGATTCTTCCGTTTGCAGTAACAATTGCGGGAGCAGGAGCAGTTATAGCACTTCTACTTAAGAAGAGGAAATAATTAATTGGGGACGTAGTGATTTTATAAATCACTACGTCCCCAATTACAATTTACCGTGTCCCTAATCTCTGGAAGCCCTGTCCCTTTTCTAGATTAAGTGGGAAAAGCCTGTAAAACTGTAGGTTTTCCGTTCTGCTTAAAAATAACATAAATAACTTGAATAATTTCTTCTGATTTAAAACATATTTCCAAGGGTTTTGTGTGGTTGGAGAAGAAGATATATAGATTTATAGTTAAAAAGGGACGGGGGATTTTTAGAAAAGGGACGGGGGTAATCGTGAAAGGGGACGTAGTAAAATCTGATTTTACTACGTCCCCTTTCACAGTTTCTACAAAAATCTTCTTATCGGAAGAACTACAATTCTAAGTATACCATAGAAAATTTTCTTTCCAATTCCTAAATCTTTTTTCTTATAATTATCGCCATAAATATATTTTCCGTCTTTCCCCATTGTTTTGCTGTAAGTTTTATCTTTTTCGGCTTCCTTTCGGATAATTGCATTTAATTCAGGAGAATCAACAGCGAGCATCAATTCTGTATCCTGATAAGTGCTTCGCATATCGAAATTATATGAACCGACAATACTCATGCGGTCATCAAGCAAAAGTGCTTTCGTATGACAGGAATATTCGCCCATAAATTCGTATACTTTCACTCCCGTTTTCCAAATTTTTTCTTTTTGATTTAGGTAGTCCGTACAGCCCCAAGGGTTTGCACCACTTGCGACATCGTTTGTGATGATTTCCACGGGAATATTTTTGGCTTTTAAATCTTCAAGCCCTTGATACATTTCTTTTCCGCAAATAATGTACGGAGTATAAATCGTAACATTTTTTGATTCAAGCATTAATTGTTGTAAAGAATACCAAAGAAGAGGTTCTTTGTTCTCTGTTTCAATTGGATTGCTTAGAAGAGTGATTTTATTAGTAGGCATAGTCAGTTCTTCAAAGTCCCACTCACAATATGCTTTTTCATAAGTTTTTCGTAAATAATTATATCTGTCTTCCAAAACATTTTTTGCTTTTATTACATTGTCAGTTTCTTTCTGACAAAGGTAATCTTTGCTGTCCGGCAATGCCCATACACTCTCGAAATAAGTGCGTAACTGGGAAAGAGAAGAATTTTTATCTTCCTTTGTATTGTAGACGAACAGTTCGCGGTCAATGTTTTTTGAAGAGGAGTAATCTCCTAAAAATAAGTTTGTTGTATTTCGTCCGCCGAGCAGATACATTTTGTTATCAATAATTACATATTTGTCATGGAGGCGTGCCTGCATATCATACGGTTTTAGCAAATTGATTGTGTTATAAATACGAACGGAAATGTTTGGATAAGAGGAGAGTGCCTGAAAATAGTCATTTCCATATAGATCGATAAATCCGCTAGTACCGTCAACGATAATACGGACAGAAACTCCACGTTTTGATGCCTGAATGAGAGAAGCCATTATATCTTTTCCGGATTCGGAAGGATTGAAATCAAAAGTGGATAGAATAATTTCTTCTTTTGCATTTTCAATCATATGAAGTCGGTAAAGAAGAGCATCGTTATTATCGTTGATATAGGCAACCCGTTCGTTTCCTGTGCTATCGCTATAAAGGGAATTGGGGTTGAAATTCTCGCGATAAGAAGAGGGAACTTTTTTGTGTGAAATGTAAGGGACGACTAAAAGTGCAACATAAATAAGAAATAAAAACAACAAAATTTTTCCGACAGATAAATGTTTAAATAGCATAAATTTTTTTTCTTCCATAAATATATTCATTCTCCTTTGTATTCCCAACTTTAAGTGATTAAAACATTATAAGTCTAATAGAATGGAAAGTAAACAGGGAGTTCTGAATTTTTTGTTGACATATGATGCACCTAGAGTTAGAATAAACTAACAAAAAGTAGTTTCGAATTACTTAAGGAGGCGGAAATGAAAATTATTTGGATTACTATCGGTTTTGTAACAATGGCAATCGGCGGCGTGGGTGTTATTCTTCCGGTTTTACCGACAACACCGTTTCTTCTCGTGTCATCTTTTTGTTTTGCTAAAGGTTCTAAACGTTTTCACAAATGGTTTACGGGAACACACTTATATAAGAAACATTTGGATAGTTTTGTTAAAGAGAGAAGTATGACATTAAAAACAAAGTGGTGCATTTTACTGCCGGTATCATTTATGCTCGTTATAGCCATGATAATGATGCAAAATATATATGGTAGAATTTGTATTATTATTTTGATAGGCTGTAAGTACATTTATTTCTTTACAAAAATTCAGACAAAAGAAGAAAAAATATAGGGGAAATGCCTAGGGAAAACCAAGAATAAGACTTGACGGACATTCATCTGTATGATAAACTAAACAAGCGAATGGAAGTAGGTCTTTTTTTTATGCCTAAAATTAGGTAGTCTCGCAAACTACCGGTAACTATGAAATTAAGAACAGAAAAAGCGAGGTGGAAGTTGTGCGCACAAGAATCACATTGGCATGTACAGAATGTAAACAACGTAACTACAATATGACAAAGGATAAGAAAACACATCCTGATCGTATGGAAACAAAGAAATACTGCAAGTTCTGTAGAACACACACATTACACAAAGAAACGAAATAATCGTTTGTGAAAGGACGTGACAGTATGGGCGAAAAGTCTAGTAAGGAAAAGGCTCAGAAGAAGAGCTGGTTCAAAGGTCTTAAAGCAGAATTTAAGAAAATCATTTGGCCGGATAAGAAGACACTTGCAAAAGAAACAACAGCAGTTGTTACTGTTTCACTATTGTTGGCAGCATTAATTTCGGTAGTTGATGTAATCGTAAAATACGGAGTCGATTTCTTAATTAAATAATAACTGTTAATAATAATGAAAGGTGAGTTTTTATGTCAGAGGCAAAATGGTATGTAGTTCATACTTATTCAGGGTATGAAAACAAAGTAAAAGCAAACATTGATAAGACAATTGAAAACAGACACCTGGAAGACCAGATCTTAGAAGTAAGAGTTCCAATGCAAGATGTAGTGGAATTGAAAAACGGAGTACAGAAAGCGGTTTCTAAAAAAATGTTTCCGGGATACGTTATGATTCATATGGTGATGAATGATGATACATGGTATGTCGTAAGAAACACAAGAGGAGTAACGGGATTTGTTGGCCCAGGGTCAAAACCGGTTCCGCTTACAGATGAAGAGATGGCTCCGTTAGGTATCCAGAAAGAAGAAATTGTTGTTGACTTTGAAGAAGGTGATACAGTTACTGTTGTCGCTGGAGCATGGGAAGGAACAGTCGGAGTAATTCAGACAATGAATACTCAGAAACAGAGTTTGACTATCAATGTTGAATTATTTGGTCGTGAAACACCAGTAGAAATTAGTTTTAAAGAAGTTAAGAAAATGTAACAAGAATAAGTGGGAGGGAAATCCCCGCAAATACCACAAGGAGGTACACAAAAATGGCAAAAAAAGTACAAGGTTATATTAAATTGCAGATTCCTGCTGGAAAGGCAACTCCAGCACCACCTGTTGGTCCTGCTTTAGGTCAGCACGGTGTAAATATCGTTGAATTTACAAAACAGTTCAATGCAAAAACAGCAGATCAGGGTGATTTAATTATCCCTGTTGTTATCACAGTTTACAATGACAGAAGTTTTAGTTTTGTAACAAAAACACCACCTGCAGCAGTTCTTATCAAAAAGGCTTGCAATATTAAATCAGGTTCAGGTGTTCCAAATAAAAACAAAGTTGCTACAATTACAAAAGCACAGGTACAGGAAATCGCTGAGATGAAAATGCCGGACTTAAATGCTGCTACAGTTGAAGCTGCAATGAGCATGGTAGAAGGTACTTGTAGAAGTATGGGTGTAAAAGTAACAGAATAATTGTAAACATAGAATGTGGGAGGGCTCGCTCCCGATATTACCACTAGGAGGTTATTTGAAATGAAAAGAGGAAAGAAATATACAGAAGCTGCTAAATTAATCGATAGAGGAAATCTTTATGATAAAGAAGAAGCTATCGCATTAGTAAAAAAATCAGCAGTTGCAAAATTCGATGAGACAATCGAAGCACACATCAGAACAGGTTGTGATGGGCGTCACGCAGACCAGCAGATTCGTGGTGCTGTAGTATTACCACACGGAACAGGTAAAACAGTTCGTATCTTAGTATTTGCTAAAGATGCTAAAGCAGAAGAAGCAAAAGCAGCAGGAGCAGACTATGTAGGAGCAGAAGATTTAATTCCGAAAATCCAGAACGAAAACTGGTTTGAATTTGACGTAGTAGTTGCTACACCGGACATGATGGGTGTTGTAGGTCGTCTTGGACGTGTACTTGGACCAAAAGGTTTAATGCCAAACCCAAAAGCAGGTACAGTTACAATGGATGTTACAAAAGCAATCAACGATATCAAAGCAGGTAAGATTGAGTACAGATTGGACAAAACAAACATTATCCACGTGCCAGTTGGAAAAGCTTCTTTCACAGAAGAACAATTAGCGGACAACTTCCAGACGCTTATCGATGCAATCAACAAAGCAAAACCAGCAGCTGTTAAAGGACAGTACTTAAGAAGTGTAACTTTAACATCTACAATGGGACCTGGAGTAAAATTAAATCCGGTTAAACTGTAAGAAATTACATCGAGAAATAAATAGAACGAAAAAGAACTATTGCGGCTATTTCGGTATCGCAATAGTTCTTTTTTGTGAAAAAAGTGTGAAAGGGGACGTAGTATTTTTAGGTTTTACTACGTCCCCTTTCACACTTTATTTCCAACAATCCGTATTTTTCAATCCGATATTTTCGGCTTTGAAAACAGGATCAATTCCCTGTTTTTTCTGTTTCATATAATCATCAAGTGCCTTGAAAGCGATGCCGCCTAGCACAAAGATAACAAGGATATTTTCGATTGCCATAAATCCCATCAGTACATCCGCAAGATTCCAAACTGTACCGAAATCTGCCTGTGCTCCGAGAAAGATTGCAATTAGGCAAGTTACACGGAAAAGATTTAATAAAATTTTGTTGTCTTTAATAAAAAGAATATTTGATTCTGCATAATAATAATTTCCAACTAAACTTGTAAATGCAAAAGCGAAAATTGAAAAGGTAATAAAATGGATACCTATTTCTCCGACATTTGCTTGAAGAGCCGCCTGTACATAAGGAATACCGTCTAGTTTTCCGGAAACGCCCTCCACATTAGAGAGGAGTAAAATGAAAGCGGTTGTTGTACAAATTAAAAGTGTATCAATAAATACTGAGATAACCTGCACCATTCCTTGTTTTACAGGGTGAGAAACATCTGCGGTTGCAGAAGCATTTGGAGCGCTACCCATTCCCGCTTCGTTTGAGAAAAGTCCTCGCTTAATACCGATTAGAATTGTGCTTCCGGCAAATCCCCCGAAAATTGCCTTGAAATTAAATGCACCTTCTAAAATATGCGAAAACATTTCGGGAATCTGATTGAGGTTCATTAATGTAATTACAATTCCCATAATAATGTAAATTCCAGCCATAACAGGCACAACAACGGAAGTGATAAAACTGATACGGTGTACTCCGCCGAAGATAACAAAAGCAGTTGCGATTGCAATTATCAGTCCGACAATGGCAGGTAAAATTGTTTTACTGTAATTTGGAATGTAATATTCCAAAGCAGACGACATATTATATGTCTGTAAGCCGTTAAATCCGTAGGCGAAGCAGGCAATCAGCAGTATGGAAAATAATACGCCGAGCCAACGTTTTCCCAATGCCCGTTCAATATAATAAGAAGGGCCGCCACGGAAATCCTTCCCATCTTTTACTTTATAAATCTGAGCTAGCGTACTTTCTATAAATGCGGATGCTCCGCCGATAAGCGCCATAACCCACATCCAGAATACAGCTCCGGAACCTCCGGCAACGATGGCGGTTGCAATTCCGGCAATGTTTCCTGTTCCGACACGGGAAGCAGTGGAAATCATAAGTGCCTGAAATGAAGATACAGATTTTTTGTTTCCACTATTTTCCGACTTTTCTTTAAGCGCATGAATGGCGTCTTTGAATAATCGGAATTGTACAAATTTTGTACGAAAAGAAAAATAAAGACCTGCTAAGACAAGCAGAAAAATAAGAATGTAACTGTAAAGAAAGTCATTCAGACTTGATAAAAATTGATTAAACAAAATATTGTCCTCCTTAGTTTTTGTTATCCAGAGTGATAGCATGGTAAAGGGGGATATTCACTTAAGAAAGTAATTTGTTCATTCCATACTTTCTCTGAAAATATGTTCAAGTGTAATATAAAGCGAAAATAAAGTCAAGAAAATTATTTTTAACAGTTGACATGAAGAAGAAAATATGTTAAATTATCATAGTAACTGCCGAAGACAGTAGGTGCCGTAAGGCATAAGTTGGAAACGCCTACCGAGGAGATATGAATTCTTACATTGAATTTACACAATCTCTTTGTCTGAGGATAAAGAGATTTTTTTTATTATCGGCGGTGCAAACAAAATCTATAAGGAGGTGCACCATTCGTGGCAAAAGTTGAATTAAAACAACCAATCGTACAGGCAATCGCAGAAGACATCGCAGGAGCTCAGTCAGCAGTATTAGTTGACTATCGTGGTTTAACTGTAGCAGAAGATACAGAATTACGTAAACAGTTGAGAGAAGCAGGTGTTATCTACAAAGTTTGCAAAAACACAATGATGAAAAGAGCTTTTGAAGGAACTGAATTTGCAGGTCTTGAAGAATACTTAGAAGGACCAAGTGCTTTAGCAATTTCTAAAGACGATGCAACAGCGCCTGCAAGAATTCTTTGCAAATTTGCAAAAGACGCTAAAGCGTTAGAAGTAAAAGGTGGTGTTGTTGAAGGAACAGTTTATGATGTTGCTGGTATTCAGGAATTATCAAAAATCCCTTCAAGAGAAGAATTACTTTCAAAATTACTTGGAAGTATCCAGTCACCAATTACAAACTTTGCTCGTGTTATTAAACAAATCGCTGAACAGGGTGGAGAAACAGTAGAAGTTCCGGCTGAAGAAGCAGCAGAGGCTCCGGTTGAGGAGTAATCAACAATTTTAAAGAAAATAAGGATTAGTGGAGGAAAATCAAATGGCAAAATTAACAACAGCTGAAATGATTGAAGCAATCAAAGAATTATCAGTATTAGAATTAAATGAATTAGTAAAAGCATGTGAAGAAGAATTCGGTGTATCTGCAGCAGCAGGTGTAGTAGTTGCAGCAGCAGGTGGAGATGCAGCAGGAGCAGCAGAAGAAAAAGACGAATTTGACGTTGAATTAGTATCTGCAGGAGCATCTAAAGTTAAAGTAATCAAAGTTGTTCGTGAAATCACAGGACTTGGATTAAAAGAAGCTAAAGAAGTTGTAGACGGAGCACCAAAAGTACTTAAAGAAGGTGTTACTAAAGCAGAAGCTGAAGAAATCAAAACAAAATTAGAAGCAGAAGGAGCAGAAGTTAATTTAAAATAATTTCTGTCGGAAAGGGACGCCTGAGAACTTGTTCTCAGGTGTCTTTTTAGTATATAAAAATTTATTCTTATATATATTCCTGTTTACTCTACGGGGATATGTGATAATGGTTTATAAAAAAAGTGAAAAGTTATGTTTTTTACTTCTATAATCTCCTTGCTTTTTATAAATATAAGAATATATAAAATATATTCTCTTGACTTATCATGTAGGATGTTATAAAATACATTAAAAATGAATAAAAATACATGATAATTCATGAAAGTGGTGGAAAAATAAAAAACTTTCGCGATTTCACTTGACTTCTCGTTGAAGTTCTACTATAATGCCACTTTAAAGAGGTAAAGGAAAAAGGAGGAGAAAATTATGAAAATGAAAAAACTCGTAGCATTATGTCTCGCAGGTGCAATGGCGCTTTCAGTTGTTGCCTGTGGCGGCGGAAACAAGGGCGGAGATTCTAAAAAAGCAGGAGCTTTCCCGGGGACAAAAGACAAAGATATGGTAACTGTTGATGTTAGAACAGAGCCAGCTGAATTGAACTCGATTAAGACATCCGATGTACCTTCAGGTGATATTTTAAGAATGGTTATTTCAGGTTTATACAAACTTGATAAAGATGACAAACCGGTTCCGGATCTTGCAGAAGATACAAAGGTAAGTGAAGATGGAAAAACTTACACATTAAAAATCAGACAGGATGCAAAATGGTCTAACGGAGAACCTGTAACAGCACACGATTTCGTGTTTGCATATCAGACAATTTCTAAAAAAGATACAGGTTCTGTTTATGGATTTATCGTATACCAGAACTTATTAAATGGTCAGGAAGTATTTGATGGCAAGAAAGACCCTTCAGAATTAGGTGTAAAAGCATTAGATGATTACACATTGGAAGTAACATTTGTTAATCCAATCCCATATGCATTACACTTATTCTCATTCTCATCTTTCTATCCAATGAACCAGAAAGGTTATGAAGAAATCGGCGCTGAAAACTACGCAAAAGATGCTGATAAGATCGTTACAAACGGTGCTTACAAAATCGAAGAGTGGGTACACGATGATCACATCACATTAGCAAAAAATGATGAACACTATAATGCGAAGAATGTAAGTATTCCAAAAGTTAAATACTTAATGTTAAGAGATGGAAATGCTCGTATGAATGCTTTTAAAGCAGGACAGATTGACAGTATCAACATTGCTGGTGAACAGTTGGAACAGGCTAAAAAAGAAGGCATGAAATTAACAACATATGTTGATAACAGTAACTGGTACTTACAGTTCAATACACAGAAAAAAGAATTAAGTAATCCAAAGATTCGTCAGGCACTTGGAATGGCACTTGATACAGATTCTGTTTGTAAAAATGTAATTAAAACAGGTGCTGAACCTGCAACAGGCATTGTACCGACATCTATCGCAGGAGCAGATGGAAACAGTTACGCAAAAACACTTGGTGATATTACAGAATACAATCCTGAAAAAGCAAAACAGTTATTTGATGAAGGATTAAAAGAAATCGGAATGAAAGCAGAAGACTTCAAGATTTCATACACAACAGAAGATAGTGCAGGAGCTCAGAAAGAAGGAGCTTTCTATCAGGAACAGTGGAAAAAAGCATTAGGAATTCAGGTAGAAATCAAACCAATGCCATTTAAAGCAAAATTAGCAGCAATGGATGCAGGTGAATTTGATATCGTATTTGCAGGTTGGTCACCAGACTACAATGACCCAATGACATACTTAGATATGTTTGCAACAGGAAATGGTAACAACTATGGTAAATATTCAAGCCCTGAATATGACAAATTAATTGCAGATGCAACTAAAGAAGTTGATAAAGTAAAACGTCAGGAAATGTTAATGGCTGCAGAAAAATTAGTATGCCAGACAGACGCGGCAGTATTCCCAGTATACTTCCAGTCAGTAACATACACAGTATCTGATAAACTTGAAGGAATGACTCGTACAGGATTCCAGGAATTTGACTTTACAGATGGTGCTAAGATTAAATAATTTTTAATCTTACTAAAGTGAATATAGGATAGGAAAAAAAGAGGGAGTTGTTCCCCGTTAAAAAGAGGGAACAACTCCTCTTTATTCCGAAAAGCCGTACCTGTACACTTATAACGGTTATTAAAGTGACATGAAGAACCATGCAAGTTCTTCCTGTTGCTTATGTAAAGTACAAAGAACGGCAATAGAAAGGTACAGGAAGATACTTTGTACCTTACATAAGCAATAAGAAAAAGAAATGAAGGAGATGAAACAGGTGTCGAATCGGGTTAAATTTATATTAAAAAGAATTGTATATTCGTTCATTACAATTGTTGTTCTGATTGGATTCACATTTACATTGATGCATATGTTACCGGGAGATCCTTTCTCAGGCGGTAAGGCTATTCCGGAGGCAACAAAAGCAGCGTTATTTGAAAAGTATGGTTTGGATAAACCGGTACTTGTTCAATTTTTTATTTACTTAGGAAATGTATTTAAAGGAGATTTAGGAGTTTCTCTTCCTGACGGACGTCAGGTTACAGATATTATTGCACAGGCGTTTCCGGTATCATTTGAACTTGGTATGCGTGCTTTAATTTTTGCATTTATTATGGGTATTTTATTAGGAGTAGTTGCGGCTGTAAAACGAGGAACATTTTGGGATAGTGCTTCAATGTTCTTTGCTCTTGTAGGTGTATCTGTTCCGTCATTTATTATTGGTTCGGTATTACAGTATTTCTTAGGGTTAAAGTTATATGAAGTTACAGGTGTAGAAGTATTTGCAATCTTAGGTTGGGGTTCGGAGAATTCTAAAATTCTTCCGGCGTTTGCGTTGGCGTTTGGTTCAATGGCAACGATAAGCCGTTTGATGCGTACAAGTATGCTTGATGTATTGAATTCAGATTATATTAAGACAGCGAAAGCAAAAGGGTTAAGTCAGAAAGCAATTATTTGGAAACACGCAGTTCGTAATGCGATTATGCCTGTCATTACAGTAATGGGACCATTGGTTGCTTCTGTATTAACAGGTGCGTTCGTTGCAGAAAATATTTTTGCTATTCCGGGTCTTGGAAAATACTTCGTACAGTGTGTACAGACAAATAACTACCCAGTCATTGCCGGTACTACGATTTTCTATGGTACATTCTTAATTTTAGCAAACCTTGTCGTAGATTTAATTTACGGTTTCATTGACCCAAGAGTAAAATTGACTGGTGGAAAGGAGTAGTACAATGAGAGTGAAAAAAGAAAAGGCATTGGAAGTAGCACAGATGCCACGTAAAGCATATGATGTCAGCGGGAAAATTCCTGCAGAAGCGTTTGAACATATCGGAACAGATGCAGAGAGCATGGAATCCATTGCACGTCCGTCTGTTAGTTTTTGGAAAGATGCGTTTAATCGTGTAAAGAAAAGTAAAGTGGCTGTTGTCTGTCTTATACTTTTATTATTGTTATTACTTGGATCTATTTTTATTCCAATGATTAGCCCGTTTGATTATTCATCACAGAATGTTGCATTTGCAAATCAACCGATAATGAGCGAAGATCCTGTAACAGGGCAGACACACATTTTTGGAACAGACGCTCTTGGTCGTGATGTATTTGTCCGTGTTTGGATGGGTGCGAGAGTTTCTCTTACAGTTGCGATTGTCGTAGCGTTGATTGACTGTTTTATCGGTGTTATTTATGGTGGTATTTCAGGTTACTTCGGAGGAGCAGTTGATAATGTGATGATGCGTATTGTGGAAATCATCAGTGGTATTCCATATTTGATTATCGTTATTCTCTTGATGACGGTATTACCTCGAGGAATCGGAACGATTATCGTTGCCTACTCTCTGACGGGGTGGACCGGTATGGCAAGACTTGTTCGTGGGCAGGTAGTGAGCCTTGGAGAACAGGAATTTGTTATCGCTGCCAAATCAATGGGAGCAAAACCGGCTAGAATTATTTCTAAACATTTAGTACCGAATATTTTAAGTGTTATTATCGTAAATATTACATTGGATATTCCGGCAGTTATCTTTACAGAAGCCTTCTTGTCTATGTTAGGTCTTGGTATTGCACCGCCGAAAGCTTCATGGGGAATTATGGCGAATGATGGTATTTTGACATTCCAGATGTATCCGAGTCTTTTGATAGTTCCTGCGATATTCATCTGTATTACGATGCTTTCGTTCAACTTGTTGGGTGACCAGTTAAGAGATGCATTTGACCCTAAATTAAGGAGGTAACTAGAAATGGAACATATTTTAAATATAGAAGATTTGCACGTTTCCTTTGATACATATGCAGGAGAAGTTCATGCAGTCAGAGGTGTTTCCCTTCATGTAGATGAGGGGGAAGTGCTTGCAGTCGTTGGAGAAAGTGGTTGCGGTAAGAGTGTAACTGCTCAGACAATTATGAAATTAAATCCAATGCCACCTGCAAGAATTAAAGAAGGAAGCATTGATTTATGCGGAAAAGATATTGTTGCAATGAGCGACAAAGAAATGCAGGAAATTCGCGGACAGTTAGTCAGCATGATTTTCCAGGATCCGATGACTTGTTTAAATCCGACAATGAAAGTTGGAAAACAGTTGACGGAAACATTGAAGAAACATAAAAAAATTTCTAAAGAAGAAGAAAAGGCGGAAGCAATTAAACTGTTGAACATGGTACAGATTCCTAATGCGGAAGAACGTGTAAATCAGTATCCGCATGAATTTTCAGGTGGTATGCGTCAGCGTGCTATGATTGCAATGGCTTTAGCTTGTAAACCGAAGTTATTGATTGCTGATGAGCCGACAACTGCGTTGGACGTAACAATTCAGGCTCAGATTATGAAATTACTTGCAGAGTTAGGAAAAGAAACAAAGACAGCAGTTATTTTGATTACGCATGACTTAGGTGTTGTGGCTAATCTTGCTGACCGTGTATCTGTTATGTATGCAGGTAAAGTTGTGGAAGAAGGAACAGTGGGTGATATTTTCTATCGCTATGCTCATCCATATACAGAAGCATTGTTAAAGAGTCTTCCTACGGTAGATACAAAGAAAGATGAAGAACTTGTTTCTATTCCGGGAACACCACCGGATTTATATGCTCCGCCACAGGGGTGTGCTTTTGCAAGCCGTTGTGAAAAATGTATGAAGATTTGTAAGAAAAACCAGCCTCCTGTATTTGACTTGGGAGAAGGTCATAAGGCTTCATGCTGGCGTTTGCATCCGGATTTTCCAGATAAAAAGGAGGAAAATTAGCAATGGAGAAATTAATCACACTAGAAAACGTATCAAAACATTTCCATGTGGGACGTAAACAGACATTGGTTGCGGTAAATAACGTAAGCATGGATATTTATAAAGGAGAAACTCTCGGTGTCGTAGGTGAATCGGGGTGTGGAAAATCTACACTTGGACGTACGGTAATGGGGATATATAGTGCAACTTCAGGAAAAATTACTTATAACGGTGAGGAAGTAAGCGTAAAAAGAACAAAAGACCGTTATGAATATTCTAAGAAAGCACAGATTATTTTCCAAGACCCATATGCTTCATTAAATCCTCGTATGACAGTAGGAAGCATTATTGAAGAGGGTATGGAAATTCATAATATGTATACGAAGGAGAAACGACGTGAACGTGTATACGAATTACTTGAAACAGTTGGACTGAACAGAGAACACGCTAACCGTTTCCCTCATGAATTCTCAGGTGGACAAAGACAACGTATCGGGATTGCCCGTGCATTAGCGGTAGAACCTGAATTTATCGTTTGTGATGAGCCGATTTCTGCTCTTGACGTTTCTATCCAGAGCCAGATCATTAACTTGTTAAAAAATCTTCAGGAAGAGCATGGATTTACTTATATGTTTATCGCTCATGACTTGAACATTGTAAAATATATTTCAGACAGAATCGCTGTTATGTATCTTGGCAACCTCGTGGAACTCGCAGATAGTGATGAAATCTACGAGCACACGTTGCACCCATATAGTCAGGCGTTATTGGATGCGGTACCAATACCGGATCCGGAAAAGGAGTCTTCGAAGGAAAGAAAACTTTTGTCGGGAGATGTACCAAGTCCAATTAACCCTAAACCAGGATGTCCGTTCGCCGGACGTTGTCCAAAGGCAACTGAAGCCTGCAGGACGACATCGCCTGAATTGAAAGAGGTAAGACCAAATCATTTCGTGGCATGTCACTTATACTAAAGGAATAGAGAAATAAATAAAAACAGAGTTACTTATTTTGGTAACTCTGTTTTTTGTTGCCGTTTCATTGAAAAGTGGGAAAAATATTTCTGAATGATGAAAACTCCGATAATAATTTCATAAATATATAGAAAATATTGAGATAAAGTGTTAAGATGAACAAAATAGTTTGCGTTTGGTTACAAAAAATATGCACTATTCACAAAAAAGGAGGGAACGAAATGAAAAAGAGAAATCGGATCGTATCATTGCTTTTGACAGGTGCGTTAGTTGTGACTCCGATGCTTAGCATGGATGGATTGGGATTAGAAGTTAAGGCAGCGGATAATCAATTTAAAGGCGAAGAGTGGTACGACCAAATCGAAACTGTTGAGGTTAACCGTGAAGCCGCTAGAGCGGCATTTACACCTTATGAATCGGCAGACAAGGCTTTGCAGAATGAGAAATCTGCTTTGGACGAAGCGGATGAAGCAGACTCCAAGTGGTATAGAACATTGAACGGAGAATGGAACTTTAAGTATGCAGAGAAACCTGCCGATAGATTAAACACAGAACGTGGTAAAGAAGCTAAGAATTATAAAGAAAACTGGAATACGGAAGGTTGGGATAAAATCCAAGTTCCAAGCAATATTCAAACCCAAAAAGATGAAAAAGGCAATTTTAAGTACGACACACCAATTTATGTAAACCAAACATATCCGTGGGCGAATTATGAAAAAGTCCAATATCACACAAACGGATTGAATAAACCTGTTGCACCGACAGTGAAAAACAGTGTCGGACAGTACAAAAGAACTTTTGAAATACCGGAAGATTGGGACGGTCGTGAAGTGTTTGTATCTTTTCAAGGTGTAGAATCAGCGTTCTATCTCTATGTAAATGGAGAGCGAGTAGGATATGCCGAGGATAGTTATACGGTAGACGAGTTCAACATTACGGATTATCTAAAAGAAGGAGAAAATACAATTGCGGTGGAAGTTTACCGCTGGTCAACCGGAAGTTACCTTGAGAATCAGGACTTTATCCGTCTAAGCGGTATATTCCGAGATGTATATTTATACTCTAAAGACAAGGTGGAAATCCGTGATTTCTTTGTGAAGACAGACCTTGACGAGAATTATGAAAACGCAACGTTAACATTAGATGCGGACATCAGAAGTCTTGATAAAAATGTATCGGGCAAATATACGGTTAAGGCAGATTTGTACGAGATGGACAGTGATAAGAAAGTTTGGGATGCCCCTCTTTCTTTCGATGTAGATGTAAAAGCGGGCAAATCTACGGTTGAAGAACAGGCAGATGACAAAGGACAAAGAGGAACCGGTTCTAAAGAAGTTGTAAATCCAAAGAAATGGTTTGCGGATACACCGAACTTGTATCGTCTTTTAATTCAACTTGTAGACAAGGACGGCAAAGTAGTTGAAACTGTATGTCAGAGAGTAGGCTTCCGTGAAATAGGTAAAGTGGACATCAATGATGCAGGTCAGGAACAGGCACAGATTAACGGCAAGAAAATTATGTTCCGTGGAACAAACCGTCATGAAACAGACCATATTAACGGACGTGCTTTGACAAAAGAAGATATTCGCACAGACTTAATGACAATGAAACAGTTTAATGTCAATGCAATCCGTACTTCACACTATCCAAATCATCCATACACATATGCGTTGGCGGATGAACTTGGAATTATGATGTGTGATGAAGCGAATATTGAATCACATAAAGGTTCTTTTGATGGTGGTGCAGACATTCCTTCAGGCGAACCGGCTTGGAACAATGCTGTTATGGACAGAACGATGAATATGGTAGAGAGAGATAAAAACCATGCTTCCGTTGTGATTTGGTCGCTTGGAAATGAATCCACATATAAAAACCACACAATGAATGAGAGATATTGTTTCAATAATTCAACAAAATGGATTTTACAACGTGACCCTTCAAGATTGAGGAAATATGAACGTGATAACCGTTATACAAAGGGTGAACGTGAAAATTCTATGGTAGATATTTATTCTTCACAGTACTGGGCGGTTTCAGGCGTGGAAGGACATGTGACAAATACGGCAAACAAAGCGCCTTACATTCAGTCTGAATATGCACATGCAATGGGAAATGCTCTCGGTAACTTCAAAGAATATTGGGATGTATTCCGTAAATATGAAAATGCACAGGGCGGATTTATTTGGGACTGGATGGATCAGTCTATTCAGACAAACGCAGTTAATAAGACAGATTACTATGTGAAAAATGATGACGGAAGTAAAACCGCAATTAAAGGAACGCTGGTAGACGGTCAGAAAGATAAAGCACTTGATGGATATGTACTTGTTCCTAATAAATCTGCGAACGGCAGAGAGATTACTTTAGGAGCATGGGTGAAATATAACGGAGGTAACGGAAGCGATCAGGCAATTATTTCCAAAGGTGACTCAGGTTATAACTTGAAAATTACAAAGGCAAATGATCAAATTGAATTTTTCGTAGACGGTTGGAATGCCGGAACATTGACAGCGTCATTCCCTCAAGATAAAATCGGCAAATGGACATATATTGCAGGAACTTATGAGAATGGAAAATATACTTTATATGCTGACGGAGAAAAACTTGGTGAGAAAGCAATTACTAAGGGAGAGAATGTAGATAGTGCATCATACAGAATAGGTATTGGTGAAGACCCTGAATATTCGGGAAGAAGATTTAATGGTCTGATTGACGGTGTCCGTGTTTTAAATGTTGCAAATGCAGAACCGGATTATCGGCCAAAAGAGAATGAAGTTGTGTATTCTATGGATTTTAAGGATGACCAAATTGTCGCAGAAGGAACGAACTATCCTGAAGGAACAACTTACTTTGGATACGGCGGTGACTGGGGCGAAAAGGTAACAGACAGAGATTTCTGCTGTAATGGTTTGATGAATGCGGACAGAACGCCTTCGCCGGAATTATATGAAGTGAAGAAAGTACATCAAGAAGTTTCTTTCTATGATGACGGCGAAGCAAAAGACGGTAAAGTTCGTATTGTAAATGAATTTTTGAATACAAACTTAAAAGAATATGATATTACATGGAAGTTATTGAAAGATAATGGTATTATAAAACAAGGCATACTTACGGATGAAGAGAAAAATATCGAAGCCGGAGCGGAAAAAGTTATCGAATTAAAAGATTTCCCTGAAATCAAAGCGGTAGAAGGCTCTGATTATATTTTGGAATTTGACGTAACATTGAAGGAAAATCAGAACTGGGCAGGAACATACGGTGGAAAGAAAGGAAGCGAGATTGCGTTTGAACAGTTAGAACTTTCTTGTGAAGACGAAACACCACGCCCAACAATTAATGTAAACGATGCAAACAACATTCAGGTTACAGACGGCGAAAAAGACCTTGTTCTCAGCGGAAGTGAAAAAGACGGGGACAAATTCTCTGTAACAATCGACAAGACAACAGGTTATATCACAAACTATACAGTAAATGATGAAGTTCTCCTAAAAGACGGACCAAAACCGGATTACTGGAGAGCGAGAGTAAGCAATGACCCGAACTTTAAAGACGGAATGAAAAATGCAGCGAAAAACTTTAAAGTAGCAAAATGTGAAGTGGACGCAAAAGACAAAGTGGTAAATGTTCATGTAGAAGGGACGATTGAGGGCATTAACTCTCCAAATACAATCAACTATCAGATTTATGCAAACGGAGATATTGTTGTAACAAATAGTTTCACTCCTGCAAATAATGACACAGTAGGTGACATTGCAAAAGTCGGAATGAGAATGATTGTGCCTGCAGGATATGAAAACGTAACTTATTACGGAAGAGGACCACAGGAAAACTATGTGGACAGAAAGACAGGAGCAAGAGTAAGTATTTATAAAGACACTGTCACAAATATGTTTGAGGACAAATATGTAAGACCGCAGGAAAATGGAAGCAGAAGCGACGTAAGATGGACCGCATTGACAAAAGGTGAAAACGGTACAGGCGTTATGATTGCTGCGGAAAATATGATGAATATGAGTGCGTTGCATTACAAATCGGAAGATATTCATAAAGTATGGAATGGTTTCGGACATCCGCATCAGGTTCCGAAAACAGAAGATGTTATTCTTTCTGTAGATACTGCACAAAGAGGACTTGGAAATGCAAGTTGTGGTCCGGGACCTTTAGGACAGTATACTTTACAGAAAGGTCAGACATATACACAGACATTTAGAATTACACCAATTACAAAAGCGGCGGCAGATGCGAATACATTTGTTAAAGAAAGAATGGAAAATAGTAAACTGGATGTCAACTCTACAATGCCGATTAAGAACATCACATTAGATGGTAAAGCGTTGGACGGTTTTGATGCATCTCAGACAGAATATACACATCAACTCTTTAATAAAGAGAATGTGAAACTTCCTGTGGTAGATGTTGTTAAAAACGGGGAAGACGTAAATGTTCAAATTGAACAGCCGACACAGGAGAAACCTGTAGCGACAATTCGTGCGACATCAGGATATGGAATTGAAAAAGTATATACAGTCAACTTTGAACTTGTAGATCAGATGTACATCAGTGATATGAATTGGTTGGTTGATAAAGCAGGATATAGTGCGAATATGCGTGATAAATGTACTTGCGGTGCGGAATTAGGCGTATGGGTTGATGGAAAGGCAACTAAATTTGACAAAGGTGTAGGTTCACATGCACCTTCAGAAGTAACCGTAAATGTGGAAAACTTGGATGCGACAACATTTAAAGCGGTTGCGGGTATCGGTAAGGAACAGAAAAACAATGGAGAAGTGAACTTTGTTGTCAAAGTAGACGGTAAAGAAGTGTTCCGCAAAGACGGTGTGAAATTTAAGACATCAGTTCTTGTAAGTGTAGATATTAGAGGAGCAAAAACAGTTTCTCTTATTACCGAAACCAATGGTTCAGACGGTAATGACCATGCGACATGGGCAGACGCAAAACTTGTTCACGAAGTTGTCTTTACTGAATTGGAAAAGGCAATTAAAGAGTATGAAACAATCGCAGAACACAGTGCAGACTACTCTAAGAAAACTTTTGCTGATTACACAGCGGCATATGAAAGCGGAAAGGCAATTCTTGAAAAAGAAAATGTAAAACAGGAAGAAGTAGATAAGGCGGTAGTAGCGCTCAATGAGGCAAAATCTGCGCTTGCAAATGTAGCGGAATTACGCAGGAAGGCAGAAGAATATAAAGTATTAGATGCTAATCTCTATCTGAAAGACAGTTATGATGCACTTCAGAAGGTTGTTACAGATGCAATTACACTTGCGGATGATGAAAATGCAACAGCAGAACAGGTAAATGCAATGATGAAATCTTTGGAAGACGCATTTGCGAAATTAATTCCATTAGATGAAAATCGTCAGAAACTGATTGACGCAATCAAAAAATTTGAAGAACTGGCTAAAAAACAGGAAGCAGAACACTGTTATACAGAAGGAAGTTGGAACGCGTACAAAGATTTAATTGATGATGCAAAAGAAATGCTAAACAACGCGGAAGCAACAGGAGAAGATGTTACAGACCTCGTTGATAAAATCAATCAGGCAAAAGACGCTCTCGTTGATATTAGCGTATTAAGAAAAGTTGTCGCTGAATTAAATTGCGATGAAGTAAACTATACGGCAAAATCTTATGCGGAATATGAAGCGTTTGTAAAAGTTGCGGAAGACGTTCTTACAAAAGCAGATGCAACTCAGGAAGAAGTAGATAAAGCCATTGAAGACCTTAGCAAAGAAAACGTGGAAAATATTCTTGTAGACATTTCTGCGTTAAAGAGTCTGGTAACTGAAGCAGAAAACCTTAAAAAAGATGACTATGAAGAGGATGCATGGCAGACACTTCAGAATGAAATGAGCAAAGCAAAAGTTTTATATCAGGAGGCGACAAAAGAACAGGTTGCAGAACAGTTGAAAGCATTGCAGGCGGCAATGGAGAATGTGAAAGAACCTGATAAACCGATCGATCCTGATCCGGAACCACCAGTTGATCCGAACCCTGAGCCACCGATTGATAATGGTAATGGTAATGGAAACGGAAATGGTAGCGGTAATGGAAACGGAAACAGTAGTGGAAATGGCAATGGAAATAACAATGGAAATAGCGGTGGAAGCGGAAACAACAGTGGAAATAATACTTCCGGAGGAACACATGGAACAGCGAAGACGGGAGATACAACTCCAATTGCCCTTTGGGGTGCGCTATTCGTAGCAGCGTCAGCAGGAATCGCTTGTATTTTTGTTAAGAGAAGAAAAGACAGATAAATAATAAGGCGGTCGGTTATGATACCGGCCGTCTTGTTCGTGCGTATTCATACAATATTTTATCAGTTATAAAAAACCTCTTGACAAGCCCGAAACCGTATGATACAGTTAAAAATGCACTATTGTGGAAAATCATGCCCACATAATGCGATGAAAATCGGTGGAAAAGCCGTTTTTCATTGTATATTACGAGGAAAATAACATGAGAGCCAAATAAATATACAAGGAGTGAAACGTCAATGGAGAAAAACAGAATTCGTCCCATCACAAATGGAAAAAGTTCTCGCATGAGCTATTCTAGACAAAAAGAAGTGCTTCAGATGCCTAACTTAATCGAAGTTCAGAAAGATTCATATCAGTGGTTTCTTGATGCTGGATTAAAAGAAGTATTTGAAGATATTTCTCCGATCGCTGATTATAGCGGTCACTTGAGTTTGGAATTTGTTGATTTTACATTATGCGAAGATGATGTAAAGTACACAATTGAGGAATGCAAAGAACGTGATGCAACATATGCGGCACCGCTTAAGGTGAGAGTAAGACTTTATAATAAAGAAACAGATGAGATTAACGAACATGAGATTTTCATGGGAGATTTACCGCTGATGACAAAGACAGGTACATTTGTTATCAACGGAGCAGAACGTGTTATCGTAAGTCAGTTAGTGCGTTCACCGGGGATTTACTATGCGATTGCTCATGATAAGATTGGGAAAGAATTATATTCTTCCACAGTAATTCCAAATCGTGGAGCGTGGTTAGAATATGAAACAGACTCCAATGACGTTTTCTATGTACGTGTAGATAGAACGAGAAAAGTACCTATCACAGTGCTTATTCGTGCATTGGGATATGGTACAAATGCGGAAATCTTAGAATTATTCGGTGAAGAACCTAAGATTCAGGCAAGTTTTCAGAAAGATACGGCAGAAAGTTATCAGGAAGGTCTTTTGGAGTTATATAAGAAGATTCGTCCGGGCGAACCGCTTGCAGTGGACAGTGCAGAAAGTTTAATCACAAGTATGTTCTTTGATGCAAGACGTTATGATTTAGCGAAGGTAGGCCGTTATAAATTTAATAAAAAATTAGCGTTGAAAAACCGTATTACAGGTCAGGTTGCAGCAGAAGATATTGCAAGTGCAATTACAGGTGAAGTGATTGTAGAAGAAGGACAGGTAATTACAAGAGAACTAGCAGAAGCAATTCAGAATGGAGCCGTTCCGTTTGTATGGGTAAAAGGTGAAGAGCGTAACATTAAAATTCTTTCTAATATGATGGTAGATTTAGAAAGTGTAGTAGATGTAGATGCAAAAGAATTAGGAATTGCTGAATTAGTATACTATCCTGTATTAGCGGATCTTTTGGAAGAAACAGGCGGTGACATTGACGAATTAAAGGAAGAAATCCGTAGAAATATTCACGAATTGATTCCGAAACATATTACAAAAGAAGATATTTTAGCATCAATCAACTACAATATCCATTTGGAATATGGTATCGGAACAGATGATGATATCGACCATTTAGGAAACAGACGTATCCGTGCGGTTGGTGAATTGTTACAGAACCAGTACAGAATTGGTTTATCAAGATTGGAAAGAGTTGTTCGTGAAAGAATGACAACTCAGGATTTGGAAGGAATTTCTCCGCAGTCACTCATTAATATCAAACCTGTAACGGCAGCAGTGAAAGAATTCTTCGGTTCTTCTCAGTTGTCGCAGTTCATGGATCAGAATAACCCACTCGGGGAGTTGACACATAAAAGACGTTTGTCAGCACTTGGTCCTGGTGGTCTTTCAAGAGATAGAGCTGGATTTGAGGTTCGAGATGTTCACTATTCACACTATGGAAGAATGTGTCCGATCGAAACTCCTGAAGGTCCTAATATCGGTTTGATCAACTCTCTTGCTTGTTATGCAAGAATTAATGAGTACGGATTTGTGGAAGCGCCATACCGTAAGATTGATAAAACAGATCCGAAAAATCCTGTTGTAACAGAAGAAGTTGTTTACATGACAGCAGACGAAGAAGATAACTATCATGTAGCACAGGCGAATGAGCCTCTTGATGCAGAAGGACACTTCATTCACAAGAACGTATCAGGTCGTTATCGTGAAGAAACACAGGAATATGAAAAGACAGCATTTGACTACATGGATGTATCACCTAAGATGGTATTTTCTGTAGCGACTGCACTTATTCCTTTCCTTGAAAATGATGACCCGACTCGTGCGTTAATGGGATCAAACATGCAGCGTCAGGCAGTACCTCTTCTTATGACGGAGGCACCGGTTGTCGGCACAGGTATGGAAACAAAAGCCGCTGTCGATTCAGGTGTTTGTATTGTTGCTGAGCAGGCAGGTGTTATCGAACGTTCTACATCAAAAGAAATTGTTGTAAAACAGGATGATGGAACAAGAAAAACATATAAATTAACAAAATTCTTACGTAGTAACCAGAGTAACTGCTACAACCAAAGACCAATTGTTGTCAAAGGTGAAAGAGTAGAAGAAGGTCAGGTGATCGCAGACGGACCATCTACATCAAATGGTGAAATGGCACTTGGTAAAAACCCACTTATCGGATTTATGACATGGGAAGGTTACAACTACGAAGATGCTGTTTTATTAAGTGAAAGATTAGTACAGGATGATGTTTATACATCAATCCATATCGAAGAATATGAAGCAGAAGCGCGTGATACAAAACTCGGACCTGAAGAAATCACAAGAGATATTCCGGGTGTAGGTGACGATGCGTTGAAAGACCTTGATGACAGAGGGATTATCCGTATCGGTGCTGAAGTTCGTGCAGGCGACATTTTAGTTGGTAAAGTTACTCCTAAGGGAGAAACAGAACTGACAGCAGAGGAAAGATTACTTCGTGCAATCTTCGGTGAGAAAGCGAGAGAAGTAAGAGATACTTCACTTAAAGTACCTCATGGAGAATATGGTATTGTTGTAGATGCGAAAGTATTTACAAGAGAAAATGGCGATGAATTGTCACCTGGTGTAAATCAGGCAGTTCGCATTTACATTGCACAGAAGAGAAAAATTTCCGTAGGAGATAAAATGGCGGGTCGTCACGGTAACAAGGGTGTTGTTTCCCGTGTATTACCTGTAGAAGATATGCCATTCTTACCAAACGGTCGTCCTTTGGACATCGTATTGAACCCACTTGGTGTGCCTTCTCGTATGAATATCGGACAGGTGCTTGAAATCCACTTGAGTCTTGCAGCAAAAGCATTAGGATTTAACATTGCAACACCTGTATTTGACGGTGCGAACGAGGTTGACATTATGGATACACTTGATTTAGCAAACGATTATGTCAACTTAGAGTGGGAAGAATTTGAAGCAAAACATAAAGATGAGTTATTACCGGAAGTTTTGGAATATTTGTCAGAGAACAGAGAACACAGAAAATTATGGAAAGGTGTTCCTCTTTCAAGAGATGGTAAAGTAAGACTCCGTGACGGTAGAACAGGGGAATATTTTGACAGTCCTGTAACTATCGGACATATGCACTATTTGAAATTGCATCACTTAGTAGATGATAAGATTCATGCACGTTCAACTGGTCCTTACTCATTAGTAACTCAGCAGCCCCTCGGTGGTAAAGCACAGTTTGGTGGACAGAGATTCGGTGAGATGGAAGTTTGGGCATTGGAGGCTTATGGTGCATCTTATACATTGCAGGAAATCTTGACAGTAAAATCTGATGATGTTGTAGGTCGTGTAAAAACATACGAAGCAATCATCAAAGGTGAAAATATTCCTGAACCAAGTATTCCTGAATCCTTCAAGGTACTTCTGAAAGAGTTACAGTCACTCGGACTTGATGTAAGAGTACTTCGTGATGACAATACAGAAGTAGAAATTATGGAAACAATAGATTATGGTGAAACGGATTTACACTCAATTATTGAGGGAGATAGAACTTATGCTCCGGAAGATGAATCTTACGGAGAACACGGTTTTAGCCAAAAAGAATTTAAAGGCGATGAGTTAATAGATATTGAAGAAGAACCTGAAAATATCGAATTTGATGAAATTCTTGACGAAGAATAGAAGGGAGTGCCTATATGTCAGCAACAAATAATGAAGCAACATACCAGCCAATGACTTTTGATGCTATTAAGATTGGTTTGGCATCACCTGAAAAGATTTTAGAATGGTCAAGAGGTGAAGTAACAAAACCGGAAACAATTAACTATAGAACATTGAAACCGGAAAAAGACGGTCTTTTCTGCGAAAGAATTTTCGGACCAAGCAAGGACTGGGAGTGTCACTGTGGAAAATATAAGAAGATCCGCTATAAAGGGGTTGTCTGTGACCGTTGTGGAGTAGAAGTAACAAAAGCAAGCGTTCGCCGTGAGCGTATGGGTCATATTGACCTTGCCGCTCCGGTATCACACATTTGGTACTTCAAAGGAATTCCAAGCCGTATGGGCTTAATCCTTGACATTTCTCCAAGAACATTGGAAAAAGTATTATACTTCGCATCTTACATTGTATTAGATAAAGGTGAAACAGATTTACAGTATAAACAGGTATTATCTGAACAGGAATATCAGGAAGCAAGAGAAAAATGGGGAAGCGCTTTCCGTGTAGGTATGGGAGCTGAGTCTATTCAGGAATTGTTACATGATATTGACTTAGATAAAGAATACGATGAATTACAGGGCGGATTAAAAGGAGCAACAGGACAGAAACGTGCAAGAATCGTTAAACGTTTAGAAGTTGTTGAGGCTTTCCGTGAGTCAGGAAACAAACCGGAATGGATGATTTTAAATGCAATTCCGGTACTTCCACCGGATTTACGTCCGATGGTACAGTTAGACGGCGGACGTTTTGCCACATCTGACTTAAATGATTTGTATAGAAGAATTATTAACAGAAATAACCGTTTGAGAAGACTTCTTGAATTAGGCGCTCCGGACATTATCGTTCGCAACGAAAAGAGAATGCTTCAGGAAGCGGTAGATGCTTTGATTGATAACGGACGCCGTGGACGTCCGGTAACAGGTCCTGGAAACCGTCCATTAAAATCTTTATCAGATATGTTAAAAGGTAAATCAGGACGTTTCCGTCAGAACTTACTTGGTAAACGTGTTGACTATTCAGGACGTTCAGTTATCGTAGTAGGACCTGAACTTAAAATTTACCAGTGTGGTCTTCCGAAAGAAATGGCTATCGAGTTATTCAAACCTTTCGTTATGAAAGAACTTGTGGCAAACGGAACGGCGCATAATATTAAAAATGCTAAAAAAATGGTCGAAAGACTTCAGACAGAGGTTTGGGACGTATTAGAAGATGTTATTAAAGAACATCCGGTTATGTTAAACCGTGCCCCTACTCTTCATAGACTTGGTATTCAGGCGTTTGAACCAATCCTTGTAGAAGGTAAAGCGATTAAACTTCATCCGCTTGTATGTACAGCGTTTAACGCCGACTTCGATGGTGATCAGATGGCGGTGCATCTTCCATTGTCAGTAGAAGCGCAGGCAGAATGCCGTTTCTTACTTTTATCTCCAAACAACCTTCTGAAACCTTCAGATGGTGGTCCGGTAGCCGTTCCTTCACAGGATATGGTACTTGGTATTTACTATTTAACTCAAGAAAGACCAGGAGTAAAAGGTGAAGGTAAATTCTTCAAGAACTTAAACGAAGCAATTTTAGCATACGAAAATGAAGTAATCACACTTCATTCAAGAATTACAGTCCGCGTGACAAAAACACTTCCGGACGGAAGAACAATGAGCGGAAATGTAGAATCTACATTGGGACGTTTCTTGTTTAACGAAATCATCCCACAGGATTTAGGATTTGTTGACAGAAGTATTCCGGGAAATGAACTTCTTCTTGAGGTTGACTTCCTTGTAGGAAAGAAACAGAACAAACAGATTCTTGAAAAAGTTATCAACACACACGGTGCAACAGTTACAGCGGAAGTGTTAGATAAGATTAAAGCAACAGGATATAAGTATTCCACAAGAGCAGCGATGACTGTATCCATTTCAGAGATGACTGTGCCACCACAGAAACCGGAAATGATTCAGCAGGCTCAGGATACTGTGGATAGAATTACAAAGAACTTTAAACGTGGTTTAATCACAGAAGAAGAGCGTTATAAAGAAGTTGTAGAAACATGGAAAAACACTGATGATGCTTTGACAAAAGCGCTGTTAGACGGTTTGGACAAATACAACAACATCTTTATGATGGCTGACTCAGGAGCCCGTGGTTCTGATAAACAGATTAAACAGTTGGCAGGTATGCGTGGTTTGATGGCTGATACAACAGGTCGTACAATCGAACTCCCTATCAAGTCAAACTTCCGTGAAGGTCTTGACGTATTGGAATACTTTATGTCTGCCCATGGAGCAAGAAAAGGTCTTTCCGATACTGCTCTTCGTACAGCCGATTCAGGATACTTAACAAGACGTCTTGTTGACGTATCACAGGACTTAATTATCCGAGAAACTGACTGTGTGGAAAAAGGTGCAGAAATTCCGGGTATGTATGTAAAAGCATTCATGGATGGAAATGAAGAAATTGAAAGTTTACAGGAACGTATCACAGGACGTTATGTATGCGAAACAATTTATGATAAAGACGGAAATGTTATTGTAAAAGCAAACCATATGGTTACGCCAAAACGTGCAGAAAACGTTATGAAATATGGTGTAAATAAAGATGGCGGTCCTATTACAGAAGTAAAAATCCGTACAATTTTAACTTGTAAATCACACATCGGTGTTTGTGCAAAATGTTATGGAGCAAACATGGCAACAGGAGAACCTGTTCAGGTTGGTGAGGCAGTAGGTATTATTGCCGCTCAGTCTATCGGAGAGCCGGGTACACAGTTGACTATGCGTACATTCCATACAGGTGGTGTAGCCGGTGGAGATATTACACAGGGTCTTCCTCGTGTCGAGGAACTTTTCGAGGCAAGAAAGCCAAAGGGACTTGCAATTATTACAGAGTTCGGCGGAACTGCCACAATTAATGATACAAAGAAAAAACGTGAGATTATCGTTACGAACAATGAAACAGGTGAATCAAAAGCATATTTAATTCCATACGGTTCAAGAATTAAAATTCAGGACGGAGCAGTATTGGGAGCAGGAGATGAACTTACAGAAGGTAGTGTAAATCCTCACGATATTCTGAAGATTAAAGGATTACGTGCCGTACAGGATTATATGATTCAGGAAGTACAGCGTGTATATCGTCTTCAGGGTGTAGAAATCAATGACAAACATATCGAAGTTGTTGTTCGTCAGATGTTGAAGAAAATCCGTATTGAAGAAAGCGGAGATTCCGATTTCTTACCTGGAACAATGGTAGATGTACTTGACTTTGAAGATGTGAATGAAAAATTAATTGAAGAAGGAAAAGAGGTAGCAACAGGAGAACCGATTATGCTCGGTATTACGAAAGCTTCTCTCGCAACAAATTCATTCTTATCAGCCGCTTCCTTCCAGGAAACAACAAAAGTCCTTACAGAAGCAGCAATTAAAGGTAAAGTTGACCCATTGATTGGTCTGAAAGAAAATGTTCTTATCGGTAAACTGATTCCGGCAGGTACAGGTATGAGAAAATACCGTGATGTAACTTTGGATACCGGAAAGAAACCGGAAGAGGAAGTTGAGTTAGAAGAAGCAGAAGACTTTGAAGACTTTGACATGATAGAAAACATGGAAGAAGTTGAAGAGTCAGCAGAAGAACTTGAAACAATAGAGGAATAAAAAACAGGGCCAAGTGATTCACTTGGCTCTTTTTAAAGTAAAGGGAGGAAACAGATGAAAGAACAACAGAAAAAAGAAGTCTGTGTTGAAAACATTTATAAACTGGATGGAAGAGTTCCTGTTTCAAAAGCCATTCCGTTTGGTTTGCAACATATTTTAGCCATGTTTGTGGCGAACCTGACTCCGATTATTCTGATTGCAACTGCATCGGGAGTAGGTGAAAAACAGCAGGCACTTTTATTACAGAATGCCATGTTTATGGCGGGAATTGCAACATTGATTCAATTATATCCGCTTGGCAGGGTAGGGGCAAGACTTCCTATCGTAATGGGTGTCAGTTTTACTTTTGTTACTTTATTGTCTTATATTGGTACAGAGTATGGGTATGCAACGGTAGTCGGTTCGGTTATCGTAGGCGGTGTTTTAGAAGGTATATTGGGACTTTTGGCAAAATATTGGAGAAAAATTATTACGCCTCTTGTGGCGGGAATTGTAGTTACAACGATTGGATATTCTCTTTTATCGGTAGGAGTTCGCTCTTTTGGCGGAGGTTATACAGAAGACTTTGGTTCTGCGAAAAATCTTATTATCGGAACAGTGACATTGGTTGCCTGTCTTTTGTTCAATATTGTGGCTAAATCATTTTGGAAACAGTTATCCGTATTATTCGGGCTTGTGGTCGGATATATTTTATCCCTCTGTCTTGGAGTAGTTGATTTATCAGGAATTTTTGATGGCGGAATGATTGCTATTCCGAAATTTCTTCCGGTTACGCCTGAATTTAATGTGAATGCGATTGTTGCAGTATTTATTATTTTCATGGTATCTGCGGCAGAAACAATCGGAGATACATCGGCGGTTGTAGCAACAGGACTTGGACGGGAAGTAACGGAAAAAGAGATTTCAGGTTCTCTTGCCTGTGACGGTTTTCTAAGTTCGGTAACAGGACTCTTTGGATGTCCGCCGATTACGTCTTTCAGTCAGAATGTGGGACTTGTTGCGATGACAAAAGTTGTCAACAGATTTACCATTATGATGGGTGCAATTTGTATGATTTTAGCAGGATTTTTCCCACCGATTGCAAACTTCTTTTCATCACTTCCTGAGTCCGTTTTGGGTGGTTGCACGATTATGATGTTTGGTACAATTATGGTAAGCGGTGTACAGATGCTTGCAAGGGCAGGATTTTCACAGAGAAATGTTATTATTACGGCTATTTCACTTGCTATCGGAATTGGATTTACAACGGCAAGTGAGGCTGATATTTGGAGAATTTTTCCTCAGATTGTGAGAGATATTTTCGGAGGAAACTGTGTAGCCATTGTATTTGTTGTTTCAATCTTGTTAAGTCTTTTGCTTCCGCAGAATATGGAGGTAGAGAAACTGGGGCAGTAGGAAAAAGGAAGTGTAAAAATGAAAAAGCAGATGTCGGAATCAATCAGATTAGGAGTTGTCCTTGCTATAGCAGGTGGATTTATGGACGCCTATTCCTATATGTGCAGAGGCAAGGTGTTTGCAAATGCACAGACAGGAAATATTTTATTACTTGGTATTCATTTGTCGGAAAAAGAGTGGAATGTTACGCTAAGATACGCTGTTCCGGTTATTGCCTTTGCAGTGGGAATTGCCCTTTCTGATATGATTAGAATTAGATTGAAGGAGAAAAGCCTTTTACACTGGCGACAAATTTCTATTTTAATTGAGGCGGCTGTACTGGCGGGGGTATGTTTTATTCCACAGAAATATAATCTTCCTGCCAACAGCCTTACTTCCTTTGCCTGTGGCATACAGGTGGAAAGTTTTCGGAAGATTCACGGAAACGGAATTGCGACAACCATGTGTATCGGTAATTTGCGAAGTGCAACTCAAAATATGTGCGAATATTGGCACACAAAAGAAAAGAAAAAATTGAGAAAAGGTTTTCTCTACTATGGAGTCATATTCTGTTTTGTATTTGGAGCAATATTAGGAAATGTGTGTGTCGAGGCATTACAGGAAAAAGCAATAGTGATATGTTCGGGGATATTATTTATTGGATTTATTATGATGTTCGTAGATTGGGAGAAAAGTAGATAGAAAAAACTGTCGGAGTGTTGTCCGACAGTTTTTTGACTATTTCCATTTGTTTTTCATAAGCTATTCGTTTACTTGCTCTAAATTGTCAGGAAAGACTGAAAATGTTTTTGTAAAATCTTCGGTTGTGTTTTCAGAAAATGCGAAAAGTACGGTTTCAGAGTTTCCTGTAATATCAATAGAGTGCAATTCTTTTGCGGGAATACCCAGCAAAAAGTTTTTAAGATTTCCGGTAAACGCTACAAGAGTAGAAGGAGAAGAAGTGGTATCTTCAATGGAGATATATTTTCTTTTAAGATTAAGGCTGTAGAAGTCAGTAGTATAAATCTCTTTTTGTGCATATGAAACAGTTATTTTACCTTGTATGGATGTTTCCTTATTGTGAAAAGGATATGTTGCCATTTCAAAATCAATAGTTGCTGTTACAGGTAAATGTTCTTGCTTTTTATCTGTTAGTAAAAAGCCATATAAGGTATGTGATTTCTTCTCGTTCTTCGGAGTTTTAAAGGAATGATATATGAAGTGGACAGCACATAAAACTCCGACAATTAAAAGAATAGAAAAGAAAATAATAATAAATTTTTTAAAGGATTTTTTCATATACATTCCCCTATTCCTTACTATTAATGTACGTGTTTTTTAATTGCCTCAAAACTTTCTTTGCTGATAACGTGTTCCATTTTGCAGGCATCTTCAGATGCAATTTCTTCCGACACACCAAGTTTGACAAGCCATGCAGTAAGTAATTCGTGACGTTCATAAATCATCTCTGCAATTTCACGTCCGGCATCTGTAAGATAAATGAAACCGGCGTCTGTAACCGTAATCTGATTTTTCTCCCGAAGATTTTTCATTGCTACACTTACGCTGGATTTCTTAAAGCCTAGTTCGTTTGCTATATCTACAGAACGAACAACGGGAAGTGATTTGCTTAATATTAATATGGTTTCAAGATAGTTTTCAGCAGATTCATTCATTGCTGTTTTCATCAATAAAATTCTCCTTTATCTATAAATAATTTACATCAATTTGTGTTTATAAGTATAACATATAAATAAGGAAAAGACAAATTGACAAAAAGTTATTGACAGTGTACTAGAGTTAGTATATACTAACATTAAATGAAAATGTTTATCAAAATCAGAAAGAAGAGGGTGTAATGATGCCATTATCAATGATGACTACAGGCAAGGAAACAGTAATAAAAAAAGTTGGGGGAAAAGAAGAAACAAAAAGATTTTTAGAAAATCTTGGTTTTGTCACCGGAGGAGCAGTGACAGTTATATCGGAGATGGGAGGGAATTTGATTGTAAATGTAAAAAATTCCAGAGTTGCCATTGGAAGAGATATGGCAAATAAAATTATGGTGTAGGAAGGAAAGAGAGTATGAAAACATTGAAACAGATACCTTGTCAGACGACAGTACGAGTGAAAAAATTACATGGAGAAGGTCCTGTGAAAAGAAGAATTATGGATATGGGAATTACAAAAGGAGTAGAAATTTTTGTAAGAAAAGTTGCTCCATTAGGCGATCCTGTGGAAATTACGGTTAGAGGATATGAGTTATCCATACGAAAAGCAGATGCCGAAATGATAGAAGTAGAATAATTTTTTTAATCTACGGTTAGTAAAAACTAACAAAAAGAAGAATAAACAAACTTAAAGGAGAAAAGAGATGGCAATAAAGATAGCACTTGCCGGAAACCCAAACTGTGGAAAAACGACTTTATTTAATGCGTTGACAGGGTCAAATCAGTTTGTAGGAAACTGGCCGGGAGTAACGGTAGAAAAAAAAGAAGGAAAATTAAAAGGGCATAAAGATGTAGTGATAATGGACTTACCCGGAATTTATTCCCTTTCCCCATATACATTGGAAGAAGTTGTGGCAAGGAATTATTTGGTGGGGGAAAGACCTGACGCTATATTAAATATTATAGATGGAACAAATATGGAAAGAAATTTATATTTGTCCACACAGTTAATGGAATTGGGAATACCAGTTATTATGGCGGTGAATATGATGGACATCGTTGAAAAAAATGGCGATAAAATTCATATAAATAAATTAGGTGAAAAATTAGGATGTGAAGTAGTAGAAATTTCTGCTTTGAAAGGTACAGGAATTCGAAAAGCGGCAGAAAAAGCTGTTGGAATTGCTCAAGCAAAGAAAACTGCTGAAAGAAAACATGAATTTTCAAAAGAAGCAGAGGAGATTATTGAAAAAGTAGAAAGTAAATTAATCGGAATTGTTCCGCAGGAGCAAGAGAGGTTTTTCGCAATCAAATTATTGGAAAAAGATGACAAGATTTTAGAAATCATGTCAGACACTCTTGATGTATCAGAAGAAATCAAGGAAATGGAAGACCGATTTGATGATGATACAGAAAGTATTATTACGAATGAGCGATATACATATATTTCTTCTATTATAAAAGAGTGTCTTACAAAAACGAAAAAAAGAGAAATGACTACGTCAGATAAAATTGACCATATCGTTACAAATCGTTGGCTTGCTTTACCGATTTTTGCGGCGGTTATGTTTTTTGTTTACTATATTTCCGTTACAACAGTAGGAGATTGGGCAACTTCATGGGCGAATGACGGGGTATTTGGAGAAGGCTGGCATCTTTTCGGGATAAAATCCATTACAGTACCTAGTATTCCTGCTTTAGTAGAAAGTGGATTAACTGCAATCGGGTGTGCAGATTGGTTACAGGGACTTATTTTAGATGGGATTGTGGCAGGTGTCGGAGCGGTTCTTGGGTTTGTTCCACAGATGCTTGTACTATTTCTTTTCTTAGCCTTTTTGGAAGCCTGTGGCTATATGTCGAGAGTTGCTTTTATTATGGATAGAATTTTCCGTAAATTTGGTCTTTCGGGAAAATCTTTTATTCCAATGCTGATTGGGAGTGGTTGTGGTGTGCCGGGAATTATGGCATCAAGAACAATTGAGAACGATCGTGACCGAAAAATGACGATTATGACAACAACATTTGTTCCTTGTGGGGCGAAACTTCCGATTATCGCTTTAATTGCGGGAGCGTTGTTTGATGGAGCATGGTGGGTAGCACCGAGCGCTTACTTTGTTGGAATAGGTGCAATTATCTGTTCTGGAATTATTTTAAAGAAAACGAAGATGTTTGCAGGAGATCCGGCGCCGTTTGTTATGGAACTTCCGGCATATCATATGCCTACAATACAAAATGTATTAAGAAGTATGTGGGAAAGAGGTTGGTCTTTTATTAAAAAAGCAGGAACAATTATTCTACTTTCCACAATTGTACTTTGGTTCTTGATGAATTTCGGTTGGGTAAACGGAGCGTTTGTTATGCTTGAGCCTGAACAACTTAACAGCAGTATTTTATCTGCAATAGGTGGAATAGTTGCACCGATTTTCAAACCTCTTGGCTGGGGGGACTGGAAAATGGCTGTGGCAGCAGTCACCGGATTAATTGCGAAAGAAAATGTTGTAGGTACATTTGGTATTCTGTTTGGTTTTGCAGAAGTGAATGCGGATAACGGTATTGAAATTTGGGGACAGCTTGCGGCAAATATGACAGCATTGTCAGCATATTCTTTTCTTATTTTTAATTTGCTTTGTGCACCTTGTTTTGCGGCGATGGGAGCAATTAAGCGTGAAATGAATAATGCAAAATGGTTTTGGTTTGCCATTGGATACCAGACAATATTAGCATACGGTGTTTCACTTTGCGTATATCAAGTTGGGATGCTTGTGACAAAAGGAGTGTTTGGAATTGGAACAGTGGCAGCGTTTGTTTTAATAGCAGGATTTTTCTATCTTCTGTTTAGACCAAACCGTGCAGGAACAAAATAAAAGGAGGCAGATTTATGGGAACAATAATAGTAGGATTGATAGTGGCAACATTAGTTGGATTGGCTTTAAGAAGTATGATTCGAGATAAAAAGAACGGTAAATCATTACAGTGTGGTGGAAATTGTAAAAATTGTGGAGGACATTGTCACTAAAAATAAAATAAATCGAAAATGAGTTGTAGAAAGTTTATAAATCTTTAATTGCTTTTTTTTCTCAATATGATATATTTATTCGTTGTTATACGGATAGACGTTGGAGGAGGAAAAGAAATATGATGATTATTACGGACTCGGCTTCAGATATTACTTTGCAGGAAGCACGGGAAATGGGAATTGAAATGGTGTCGTTGCAGATTAAGTTTTCAGATGGAGATTTTATTCAAGAGAAAGAAGAAGATTTCGACAGATTTTTTAAAAAATTAGCGGAAGAGAAAGATTTGCCTGTAACAAGCCAGCCATCACCGGAGGATTTTCTGAAATTATATCGAGAAGCGCAGAAGAGAGGGGAAGACGTATTAGTTATCACACTTTCCAGCGGATTGAGTGGAACGGTAAATGCAGCGAATCTTGCAAAACAGATTAGCGAATATGACAGAGTTTGGATTGTAGATTCGGAACAGGCAATTATTACACAGCGTTTTCTTGTACAGCGTGCGGTTTCTTTGCGTGAAGAAGGTAAAGAAATTGAAGAAATTGTAGATTGTTTGAACGATTTAAAGAAAAGGCTAGTTGTATGCGGGATGTTGGATACATTAACTTATTTGAAAAAGGGTGGAAGAATCCCTGCTTCCTTGGCAGTTCTCGGAAATATGCTTCATATTAAACCGATTATCGAGTTAAAAGATAAAGTTTTGGTTATGCTGGGTAAGGCAAGAGGGAGAAAAGGTGCGAAGAAATATCTTTGGACAGAATTTGAATCTTACGAGATAGATGAAAATGAACCGGTATACTTTGGATATACATCTGATAAAGAGATTGTTAGGGAGTTTATGGAAGAAACTGTAGAGAAGTACGGAATTAAGCAGTATGCAATGTATGCGGTGGGCGGAATTATCGGTACACACGTTGGACCGTCCTGCATTGCAATCAGTTTTGTGAAAAAGAAATAGGTAAAGTTTATGACAGGGTATAAGTGGAATGCTTATATCCTGTTTTTTCTTCTTGACAACTCTTTCCCTTTCACATATACTCTTAATGAAAATGATTATCAATACAATAAAAACGCAAAGGAGAACAATATGCGAAAAAACAAAAAGATAGATGTATTGCTTATAGTGATGCTGTTTATTATGGCGGTGAGTGGATTTGCCATTCCGTTTTTCAGGGAATTGTTGTGGATAACTATCGTGCATAAAATGGCTTCGGTGCTATTTTGCATTTTATGTACAATGCATGTTTTACAGTATAAAAAGGGAAAGGGAGGAAAGAAAAATGTTTCATAAACGATTACTTTCAGAATTTAAAGATACAAAGAAAAAAGTTATACAAATGGTTTTCAGCCAGTGGGTAATGCTTATGGCGAATATTCTTTTTCTGCTTACGATAGCGGGATTTATCGAAACAATGACGACAGGCGGGGCTTTGAAGGAAAAAGGGGTGGCTCTTATCGTTGCTCTTGGAATTGTCATACTGATAAGAAGTTTGATGTCACTTTGGAACACAAGATTATCTTTTGAAGCTTCAAAGGAAGTAAAGAAAAAACTTCGTACAATGGTCTATGATAAGTTGATGCGTATGGGAAATCAATATAAAAAGTTTTTTCAAACTTCTGAAATTGTACAGATAAGTACGGAAGGTGTAGAGCAGTTGGAAATCTATTTCGGGAAATATGTTCCTCAGTTTTTCTATAGTATGCTTGCGCCAATCACGCTGTTTATTATTGTGGGAATGATGAGCATAAAGGTTGCTGTTGTTCTTCTTGTCTGCGTTCCTTTAATTCCGCTTTCAATTATAGCGGTGCAAAAGTTTGCAAAGAAGATGCTTGCAAAATATTGGGGAACATATACGGAAATGGGCGATTCTTTCTTGGAATGCCTACAGGGACTTACTACATTGAAAATCTATAATGCGGACGAACGGTATGCTAAAAAAATGGATGAGGAAGCGGAAAAGTTCCGAAAAGTGACAATGCGTGTTCTGATTATGCAGTTGAATTCTATTAGTATTATGGATTTGATTGCGTATGGCGGAGCGGGAGTCGGAATGATTTTAAGTGTATTGGAACTCCGTGCGGGAAATGTTTCATTGGCACAATGTTTCTTTATGATTATGGTGTCTGCTGAATTTTTCCTTCCGCTTCGTCTTCTCGGTTCATTTTTCCATATTGCCATGAACGGAAATGCTGCGGCAGATAAAATATTCCGTCTTGTTGATTTGGAGGAAGAGGAAGTTGAAGGGCAGACAGAAGAGATTATTGGCAATGAGGTTTGTTTTTCAGAAGTAGATTTCTCTTATGAGAAAGACAAACAGATCTTATCCGGTATTACTTTACAGGCGGAACACGGACTTACGGCTCTGGTCGGAGAGTCGGGCTGTGGAAAAAGTACAATTACTTCTATTCTAATGGGGGATAATTTTGTTGACAGTGGGCGAGTGACGATAGGCGGAGTTGTTTTGGAAAAAATTTCTCCGAAAGCACTTCGGAAAAAAGTGACAAGGATTCGTCACGACAGTTATCTGTTTGCGGGAACAATTCGTGAAAATCTTCTTATGGGAAATGAAAACGCAACGGAAACGGATATGAAGAGTGCGTTGGAAAAAGTACATCTGCTGGATTTTGTGGAAAAGAGCGGTGGTTTAGGCTATATTTTGCAGGAGAAAGCATCTAATCTATCGGGAGGACAAAAGCAAAGACTTGCCCTTGCGAGAGCGATTTTACATGACAGCGACATTTACATTTTTGATGAGGCAACTTCAAATGTAGATGTGGAAAGTGAAAATCAGATTATGGAGGTTGTGAGGGAACTGGCTAAGACAAAAACAGTTTTACTTATTTCTCACAGGCTGGCAAATGTAGTGTCGGCGGATAAGATTTACGTTTTAAAAGGCGGTAAAGTTGCAGAACAGGGAAAACATGAAGAACTTTGCAAGATAGAAGGATATTATTACAAAATGTTTCATCATCAGAGTGCGTTAGAACAATTTGGAAAGGGGGCAGTTTCTTATGAATAAATCAAGAAGCGGAAGTCAGGTTATGTTTGGACTTATCGGAATGATACGTCCGCTACTTGCGGTGATGTTTGTTGCCATTCTCATGGGCAGCATTGGAAATCTTATGGCAATTTTCATTACGGTACTCGGAGGCGTGGGAATTGGGAATGTGTTGGGCATAGATAAAACGATGCCGTTGACAACCATTTTTGTGCTGGCAATTATTTTTGCCGTACTGCGTGGAATATTGCGTTATGTGGAACAGGCGAGCAATCATTATATTGCGTTTAAATTGTTGGCGAGTATCCGTCATCAGATTTTTTCGGCGCTGCGTAAATTAGCCCCTGCCAAATTGGACGGAAAAGAAAAAGGAAATCTAATTTCCATTATTACGAGTGATATTGAACTGTTGGAAGTATTTTATGCCCACACGATTTCGCCGATAGTTATTGCAGTGCTGACTTCGGGTGTTATGGTTCTTTTTATCGGGCAGTATCATTGGATTTTGGGAGTAATCGCATTATTTTTCTATATTTTAGTGGGAGCGGTTATTCCGATTATCAATAGCAAAGCAGGACAGAAATATGGACAGAAGTACCGTAAACTATATGGAAACTTAAACACAACGGTTTTGGATAATTTATACGGTTTGGACGAAATTTTGCAGTATGGCAAAGAAAATGACAGAAAAGAAAAAATGGATAAGTTTACCGATGAATTGGAAGAGGTGAATGAAAAACTGAAGCAGCAGGAAGGACGGCAGAGGGTGAGTACAGATATAGTTATTTTACTTGCAGGTGTTGTGATGCTTCTTGTAAGTGCTACACTTGTTCCGGCAAGAGAAACGATTATCTGCACAATCGCAATGATGAGTTCTTTCGGACCTACAGGTGCTTTATCAGCATTATCAAATAACTTAAATCAGACGCTTGCCAGTGGAAATCGTGTGTTAAATTTATTGGAAGAAGAACCGATTGTGACGGAAGTGAACAGTGATGTTTCTGTTCCGCAGGGTGAGTTAAAACTTTTTGATGTGACATTTGGTTATCCTGACGCAGAAAAAAATATTTTAGAAAACTTTTCACTGCAAATAGAAGAGAATACAATACATGGGATTTTGGGAGAAAGTGGTTGCGGAAAATCAACGATTTTAAAACTTCTTATGCGTTTTTATGAAACGAAAGAGGGACAGGTATTGTATGAAAACCAAAATGTAAATGAAATAGATACAAAACAACTGCGAAAGCATATTTCTTATGTGACGCAGGAAACGTTTTTGTTTGAAGACACGATTGAAAACAATATTAAGATTGCAAAGGCAGATGCGACGAGGGAGGAAGTAATTGAGGCAGCAAAAAAAGCATCGCTTCATGAATTTATTCTTTCATTACCACTTGGATATGACACAAAACTTGCAGAATTAGGAGATTCCGTTTCGGGTGGGGAAAGACAACGTATCGGAATTGCGAGAGCATTTTTACATGATGCTCCGATTATCCTTTTGGATGAGCCGACAAGTAATATCGATAGTTTAAATGAAGGGATTATTTTGAAAACTTTATTGGAAGAAAAAGAGAATAAAACGATTGTACTTGTATCCCATAGAAAATCCACAATGTCGATTGCAGATAAAGTGAGCAGAATGTAGGAAGTATTTAAAATAATATAGGGGTAAAAGTGAATAATAATTACAAAATAATGAAAAAAAAGAATTTAATTGATGAATTATGCGTTTTGAAGTATAATTATTAATACAAAGTAAATGTTTGATATGAAAAAGGGGGTTATCGTATGAAGAAAAAGATTTGGATATATTTCTTTTGTTTATTGAGTATATGTTTATTAGGGTGTGGTCAAGAAAAAAGAATGAAAAGTACGGATAATCTCAAAATAATAATGAAAGAATTGTTTCATCCCATTAGCGATGAGGAATATCAAGAGTTTGAAAATAATTCTTCAATTTTTTCGTCATCCGGTTGGATGGGAAAGAGATTTAAGGGCGCAATGACAGAAGATGCGTATAAAACTTTTTTGGAAACAGGTACATATCAAATGATAATGCTATCTTATGAAAATGGCTGTAATATTGAGATAGAGAAAATAGAGATAAAGGAAAAAAAGGATTATGATGAGTTTCAGATAAAACTTCATCTAAGTGACAAAAGCGGAGACGATGAGAACTTGGAAGTAAATGGAACGGCACAGTTTGATGAGAATGGAAAGGTTCGCTATTTTAATTTAAACAATATAGATAAACTTGTTGGAATATTAAAAAAAGTAAAATAGAATAAAGGGTTCAAAGGAAGAAGGAGTTGCTATACTAAAGTAATTAGTATGTGACTTCTTTTTTGCTTTTCAGGGCATAATAAATAAAAGGCAAATAAAATGATCATTTTTATCTTGACGAAACATCTCTAATTAGTTAAAATAAATCTAAGTTAGATAAAACTAACCAAGGAGGAAACAATGAGCAGGGAGATATTTGAAATTGTACAGGAAATGGATTTAAAGAATATAGAGATACAGTTGGCACTACAATGCGCTCCTCTGATTACAGGTTTGAAAGCGTCTAATCTGCTTATTGTGTCTGTGGAAAACGAGAAATGGGTTAGAAAGATTATCGGAAAAAGTGACATTTCTTATTATAAGATGTTACAGACAGAGAAGAAGGTCACTTTTCTTCTGTTCAGGCGTAAACAACTAGAGGAATTTCTTTATAGGAAGGAAATTCAACAGTTTTTTCAACAGGAAGGTTATCGAGTATTTCAGTTTGGACAGATTTTGAAAACTTTTCAGATGCGGTATGCAACTTATATGAAGAAGAGAGGAGTTTTTCCGCATGAAATGGGATTACTTTTAGGTTATCCATTGGAAGATGTGAGAGGATTTATGGAGAATGAGGGAAAATATTTTCTCTATGCAGGTTATTGGAAAGTCTATGAGAATATGACTGAGAAAATGAGATTATTCCGTAAGTTTGAGGTGGCAAAGGAAACGTTAATTTCCCTCATTTATAATGGCGTTCGTATGGAAGAGATTATGACAAATTACGCAGGATAGGAGGAGCAAGATGAGTGTAGTTATTGTTGGTGGGCATGACCGCATGGTAAATCAATATAAGCAACTTTGTAAATTGTATAAATGTAAAGCGAAAATTTTTACACAGATGACGGCAAATTTGAGTGAACAGATAGGAAGCCCGGATTTGATTATTTTATTTACAAATACGGTTTCTCATAAAATGGTGCGTTGTGCGGTGACAGAGGCACAAAAATGTAATGCCAATATTGTGCGATGTCATACGAGCAGTAAAAATGCGTTAAATGAAATTCTGCAAAATGAATGTGTTTTATAGAATTTTCATGCTATACTAAGAACAAAAACGGTGGTGTAAAAATGAGTTTAGCGGATATGATTCTTATCGTAGGAATAACGGTGCTGGTTTTTCTTGTAGTAAGAAATCAGATAAAAAAGAGGAAGAACGGAGTCAGTGCATGAGGCTGTGGAAGTGGTTGTACAGGTTGTGCAGGAGATTGTTTTCAGGACAAAGAAAAGAAGTGATTGCTTTGTTGACATGGTGTAAAAATGATACTATAATTACAGTATAGTGCAGATGAAAAGCACAATAAAACAGAGGAGGCATTACATAATGGATGCAGGAAAAGTAAGTAGAATTTTAAAAGCAATGGAAGAACAGGGAATGCCACAGATGATTATTTCCGATCCTCCAAGTATTTATTATTTAACAGGGAAATGGATTCATCCTGGTGAAAGACTTTTAGCTCTTTACTTAAATGTGAACGGAAATCACAAATTAGTTATCAATAAATTATTCCCACAGGAAAAAGATCTTGGAGTGGATTTAGTTTGGTACGATGATATTGAAGACGGAGTAGAAATCTTAAGCAGATTTGTAGAGAAAGACAAACCAATCGGTATTGATAAAGTTTGGCCGGCAAAATTCTTATTAAGATTACAGGAATTAGGTGCGGGAAGCGAATTCCGTAATGGTTCTATGATTGTTGACTATGTAAGAATGATCAAAGACGAGAAAGAAAAACAATTAATGCGTGAAGCATCAGCAGCAAATGACAAAATTATGGAAGAATTAGTTCCATTGGTTGTTAAAGGATATACAGAAAAAGAATTAGATGCAATCGTTCGTGAAAAATATGCACAGTCAGGACATTCAGGTGTTTCTTTTGACCCAATCACAGCATATGGTAAATCAGGAGCAGATCCACACCATGTAACAGATGATACAAAAGGAAAACGTGGAGATTCAGTTGTACTTGACATCGGTGGTATTTTAAATGATTACTGCTCAGATATGACAAGAACAGTATTTATCGGTGAAGTATCTGACAGAGCAAGGGAAGTATATGAAGTAGTTAAAGAAGCACAGGCAAGAGGTATCGCAGCATCTAAACCTGGAAACAGAATGTGTGATGTAGACTTGGCTTGTAGAAACTACATTGAAGAAAAAGGATTTGGACAGTACTTTACACATAGAACAGGTCATTCTATCGGTATGGAAGATCATGAATACGGAGATGTTTCGTCTGTAAATGAAGATATCATTAAAGTGGGACAGTGTTTCTCTATTGAACCAGGTATTTACTTACCGGATGAAGGCATTGGTGTTCGTATTGAAGACCTTGTACTTATTACAGAAGATGGATGTGAAGTATTGAATAACTTTACAAAAGATTTAATCGTAGTTCCGGAAGAATAGGAATTAGTAAGAGAAAAAACGTCTTGTTGAAAGTGTGGTAACTTTTAACAAGACGTTTTTTTATTGTATTAAGAAAACCACG